>VFHF01000262.1 GCA_009392095.1 SAR202 cluster bacterium | reverse complement strand
GGGTAGAGGTTGATGCAAAGCCATTAGCGCCACTGTTTCACAGATATCCTAATCTATCAGAATCCGTTACCCTCACCCCTCCTTGCGATAGAGAGGAGGTGTTTTCGCTCTGCTTGTTAGCTACCCCGAAACCGTTTCCTTAAACCGTTTAATGGCTTCTATGTGCTGGTCGGGGCCTTTTAGGCCGGCGCGCATGGTGTTGACGGACAGGTGGGTAGCGCCTGCTTCGTCCCAAGCGGCGGCGATCTTCTCCCAGTCTTCTTGTTTGTCGGTGGCGTAGGCAACCCGTCCCTCAATGCCAATTGCTTTGGGGTCGCGCCCGGCTTTGGTTGCATGTTCACGCATCTCGGAGATCTTCTCTTGACCGGCGCTGTCGGGCTGGAATTGTGGGAACCAGCCGTCGGCCATCTTGCCAATGCGCCGAATCACCCGGTCTTCGCCCCCGCCCAGCCAGATGGGGATGGGCCGTTGTACCGGCAGTGGGTTGATGCCGGCGTTGGTCACCCTGTGATAACGCCCGTCGAAGTCCACTGACTCCTGGGTCCAAAGGAGACGCAGCAGTTCAATCTGCTCTTCGCTGCGGCGGCCACGGTTGGTGAAGCTCTCGCCCAACGCCTCGTATTCAACCTCGTTCCAGCCGATGCCGATGCCCAGACGCAACCGGCCTCCGGTCAGAACGTCGACTTCGGCGGCTTGCTTGGCGACTAGGCCGGTCTGGCGCTGTCCTAGAATCAGAACGCCGGTGGTAAACTCAATCTTCTCGGTGATAGCGCCCAGGTAACCGAACATGACGAATGGTTCATGGAACATGTCGTCCTTGTTGTAAGGCCGGTCCCAGCCATCCCGTTTGGTCTGGTCGGCACCCAGCACATGGTCAAAGACCAGGATATGCTCGTACCCCAGGTCTTCGGCGGCCTGGGCAAAGTCTTTGACGGCGGAAGGGTCTGCGCCGATCTCCGTCTGTGGGAATATGGCTCCTAGTCGCATATCTGCCTCCAGTGTTCTAATCATTTCTTATTCAAATCACGCCCAGTATCCGAGTTTGTTGAGCCTGCGTCAACTAACAACATTTCTTGGTCTATAATGCGTGAACTTTCGGACACGCAAAGCCAAATGGGAGGAACCCGATGAAGAGCATTGAACTGGACTACTCCAAACGATGCGGCGATGAGCCCGAGAAGGGACACAACCGTTGGCACCCGGATATTCCTCCGGTGGTGGAAGCAGACCCCGGTGAAGAGGTTGTGATGCAGACCAGGCACGCCTTTGACGGGCAGATCACGCCGACCACCACCGCCGACGACCTGTTGGGCACCGACCTTGGCCTGGTCCATCCCCTAACTGGCCCGGTGTTCGTGAAGGGGGCCGAGCCAGGCGACCTGCTGGAAGTGACGATTCAGCACATCGAGCCGGCCAGGTGGGGCTTTACCAGCATCCTGCCTGGGTTTGGATTCCTGAGGGACGTCTTCACCGAGCCGTATCTGGTCCATTGGGCGATGAATGAGGGGTTTGCCCGTTCACCGCAGTTGCCGGGGGTAGCTATCCCAGAAGCGTCATTCATGGGCACGATAGGTGTCGCACCTTCCCGGGCCCTGCGCCAGGAGATCCTGCTAAGAGAGGACGAACTGCTACGCCGTGGCGGGATGGTGGTTGGCCCAACACCGGCGGGCGCAGTCCCGGCCCAGGAGCCGTTTGCCAGCGAGGGCCTGCGGACCATTCCGCCCAGGGAGCACGGCGGCAACATGGACATCAAGCAGCTAACGGCCGGAACAAGGTTGATGCTGCCGGTGTTCACCGAGGGCGCGCTATTCTCAGCCGGTGATGCCCACTACGCCCAGGGCGACTCGGAATGCTGCGGCACTGCGGTGGAGATGGACTGCACGCTACATGTGAGCTTCCGGCCGTTAAAAGGCGAAGCCGCCCGCCGTGGCATCCGCTTCCCGATCTTCGAGAGAGACGATTACTTCACGAGCCCTGAGATGGCGGCGCCCCGGCGGTTCATCGCGGCCACGGGAATGTGCATCGCTGAGAACGGTGTGAACCAGTCGGAGGACGGCACTCTGGCGTCCAGAAATGCCCTCTTGAACATGATTCAGTTGCTGATGGAACGGGGCTGGTCCAGAGAGCAGGCCTACTGCATCTGCAGCGTGGCCGTGGACCTGAAGGTCAGCGAGGTTGTGGACGTGCCCAACTTCGTGGTCTCAGCGTTCCTGCCTCTGGATATCTTTGAGGACTGATTTCGGGATGGGCTATACTCCACATGTCTGGCCGCCTGTTGATCAGAGCGTTAGATAGAAATTCGTAAGGAGCATCAAAATGAAATTTGGACTACTATTTGAGATGCAGCGTCCCTATGAAGGCACTGAAATCGACTGGAACGCCCTGTACCGGGAGACTCTTGACCAGTGCGAACTTGCCGACCAAGTGGGATTCGACAACCTCTGGTTCGTCGAGCACCACTTCTTGTTTGGGTTCTCCGGTTCTCCCTGTCCGGAAGTGATGTTCGGCGCGCTCAGCCAGCGCACCAAGAATATTCGCATCGGCTTCGGCGTGTCCGTCCTGCCCAACCACCATCCCATAAGGGTGGCGGAACGGGTGGCCATGGTCGACCAACTGACCAACGGCCGCGTGGAAGTGGGCACCGGCCGCTCCAACGCCTACGAACAGGTCGGTCAGGGCATCGACCCTCGTGAGACCAGAGAGCGCTGGGATGAAGCTATAACCATGCTGCCCAAAATATGGCAGTCCGATGAATTTTCGTGGGAGGGCAAATATTGGAACGTCCCGCCACGCCGGGTTCTTCCCAAACCCTTCCAGACACCTCACCCCCGTTTGTACCTGGCCTGCACCCAAACCGAAAGCTTCAGACTGGCCGCCCAAAAGGGCATAGGCGTGTTGTCTTCAGCCTCATACGCAGTGGAGATTTTGAAAGAGCACGTTCAGGTCTACCGCGACGCCATAAAGGACGCCGACCCGGTGGGCGCCGAGATCAATAATTTCTGGGGCAACAATGTCCACTCCTTCTGCAGCAAAGATGACCAAGCGGCCAAGGAGCTGTGCGCCGACTCCATGAAAACGTTCTTCGGGCCAGACAAGCCCTACATCCAAGGCCGCATCAACGCTTACGAAGAACTGCTGGAGGCTTGGGGAGGGGTACCCGACAACCTGAAGGCCGACTTTGGCCGCTGGCTGCGCCAGTCCGACGACGAGCACAAGGAGCAGGCCGCGGAAGCCGGCATTTCGCTGGACTCGGGTCCCGGCGCCGCACGGGCCGCAGTGGCCGAGCTGGACGCCAATGTCCTGGCAGACCGGGGCGTAATCATCGCCGGAAACCCTGAGAGTTGCATCAAGACCATCAAGATGTACGAGGACATCGGCGTCGATCAGATCATGCTAATCATGCAGACGGAAACCATCCCCCATGACAAGGTTATGGAGTCTATCGAGTTGTATGGCAAAGAGGTTATTCCGGCCTTCGCAGGTGTAAACGCGGCATAGATTGCTACCAAACCGGAGATCAAAACACCCGCTCTCGGTCACAAGAGCGGGTGTTTTTGTTGCCCACCCAACATCGGGGTCACTTACGCTGGTTAAGTTCGCAGATCAATATCCGCCATTAAAGAATCTGCAAGACGTTCACCCTCAGTCACGGTAGCCACCTTGTATCCGGGGGAGGTGCATTTAAGGCTGGCTTGGGCGGTAGCGAAGCGGGCGCACCGCTCAATGGCCCAGCCTTGCAAGCTCCCGTAGATGAACCCCGCCGAGAAGCAAGAACCGGCTCCGTTGCCATCCACAACATCAACTTTAGGCGCATGTGCCCGGCCCAAATGACTTCCATCAGCCACCAGACAGCCGCGGCCTCCTCCTGTAACTAGGACTGTTCCAATCCCGGCATTCAGCAATTTTTGGGCGATGGACTCCATATCATCGCCGGCGTCCGGTCCGTCGGCCGATACCTGGCAGACCGTCGTGTATGGGACAACCTTAGACAGCAGTTCTTCGTTCGCGTACTGGGATTCAAGGTTCAAGAAGACAGGCACGCCCGATCTCGACGCCTGTTCCATCGGGCGCAAGATGTGGTCTCCGTCATACCAGTCAACGTACAGATATGCGGCATTTTCCAGCGGAGTCAGGTCGGCGGCGTCCAGAGTCGCCAACAATTCCGGGGTCCGCTTGTAGAAATAGGTGCGGGCGCCACTGGGGTCGGCGATGGAAAGTTCGGCCACTGTGGTAACTCTGGGATTGATGTTTACCTCGACCGGTAGGCCAAAATCTTTGACGGTGGCGGTTACTTTCTTGCCGAGATCGTCTTCCCCGACGGCGGATGGGATGAACTTGGATTCCTGTCCCCATTGGTGGAGCATACCGGCCACGATCGCCGCGTCATCCCCGAAAGAGTCGGTCAGCTGGCTGATCGGCGTTCCGCCGTTGTGGACCGGCACTTGATCAACGACCATCAATTGCAGATAACTGAGTACACCAAAACAGACCACTCTACCGTTGGAGGGGCGGCCGGGTGACTGGTCTTCGTTCAGTTGTTGCATGGTAGGAAGCCGAGGGTAAGGTAATCCGATAACTGTGTCATGTCGTATCCTCGTAGACAGCAGTATATCCAAATCACCGGTACCTTAGGGTTAACCTTCCAATAACACCGGGCTCAAGGCATAATTAAGAATGTGCATGGGGCGCGCGGGAAATTCGTGGGCGCTTTGATCTCAGGGCCGCAAAACGAGGGCTACGATGAAACCTGTTTTCGCATTACTGTCGTTACTTCTTTGGGTGGCGGTCGCGTGTTCATCGGACTCCACCACCGATTCGGCCACTGACTCGGCTAACAGTTTAGCGGCCGATTCAAACAGCGGGAGCAACGCGACTCAAATGCCGCCCGGCGCATCAGGATTATCAACGCCTACTCCGGCCCCCCAGACCTCCCGTGCACCCTCATCCGGAGCTTCTACTGCCAAGATCGTCGATGGAGGAACATTCCTCCGGCTCGGCGCTGACCCGCCCACCCTCGACCCCCATCTGACCACCGATGTTAACTCCGCTGTATACGCGGTAGAGATTTACGGTGGGCTTATGACCATCGACAAAAACCTGGCCATCGTGGGAGACC
>VFHF01000261.1 GCA_009392095.1 SAR202 cluster bacterium | reverse complement strand
GCCGTAAAAGTCTTCCGGGATAAATTCGGGATACCGCACATGAAAGCCGAATCCGAGTTGGACGCCTTCTTCGCACAGGGGTTCGTCACGGCCCAGGACCGGCTATGGCACATGGAGTACGACAGGCGCCGTGGGTCGGGCCGCTGGGCGGAAGCCATTGGCGAGCAGGCGGTGGGCCAAGATAAGATGATGCGCCGGTTCCGGTTGAAGGCCAGCGCCAAGGCAGACTACCAGGTCATGGGTCCCCATACCAAGGCCGTGTTTGACGCCTACGCTGCAGGGGTGAACGCCTTCATCAATAGCGGCGACGCCCTGCCAGTGGAGTACCGCATCACCGGACTAGAGCCCGAGCCCTGGCAGCCATGGGACGGACTGATCGCCTACAAGGTGCGCCATATCTCAATGGGTGTGTTCGAGTCCAAGGTCTGGCGGGCGCGGATGGTGCGCGAGATAGGGCCCGAGGCCGCCGGCAAGCTGTTCCCGGGAGTTGAGCCTGGGTACTTGATGATTCTGCCGCCCGGCTCAACCTCTCCCGAACCTTTGGATGAGGGACTCAAGGAATTGGCCGAAGGCGCGGCCGGACTAAATCACCTGAATGAGATGGACTCAGGAAGCAACAGTTGGATACTAGGCGGGGCCGATACGGCCACCGGAAAACCCATCTTGGCCGGTGATTCCCACCGCGCCTTGGACACGCCCAGCGCCTACTACCAAAACCAGGTGGCTTGTCCGGAGTTCGACGTTGTTGGACTGTCTTTCCCTGGTGTTCCCGGATTTCCCCACTTCGGCCACAACGGCCGGGTGTCCTGGAGCGTCACGCATACCGCCGCCGATTACCAGGACCTCTATATCGAACAGTTCAAAGAGGGCGAGCCAAGCAAATACCTATTCCAAGACCAATGGCTGGACGCAGAGACTTACGACGAGACTATCAAAGTACGGGGCGATAGCGACGTCCATACAACGGTAAACGTGACCAAACATGGCCCCGTGATCTCCGGGAACCCGGCCCAGGGTTCATGTTTATCCTTCAAGTACACCGCCACCGAAAAGGCCTCCACCTGGCCGGAGATACTTTGGCAGATGCTGCGGGCTGAAACCAGCCAGGAGCTGGTGGATAGCATGCGAGACTGGGTGGACCCTTGCAACAATCTCCTTTTCGCCGACATCCACGGGGACTGGGGCTATCTCTGCCGGGGGCGCATACCTATCCGGTCTCGGGTCAACGGATGGCTGCCGGTGCCCGGTTGGACGGGTGAACATGAGTGGGAAGGGGATATCCCTTTCGATGAACTGCCCGTTTCCATCAATCCGCCTGAGGGCTACATCGCTACGGCCAACAACCGGCCGGTGGGCGATGATTATCCCTACTACATCGCCATTGACTACACGCCCGAATTCAGAGTGAAGCGGGTCACTGAGGCCTTGAAGTCCTTGCACCGGCCAACGGCCGAAGACATGGCTCAGGTGCACGCCCAGCGCGTCTCCATCCCCGCGTTGGCTTATCTGGGCGTGTTGAAGGACGTGAAGCCGCAGGGCCCGGCCAGCGCCGCAGCCAGGGATCTGCTGTTGGGCTGGAACGGTGAGATGGATGCAGACCGTGTGCAGCCCACGATCTATAGCGCCATGCGCGATGCCCTTCTGAAAGAGGTCTTCAAGACTAACCTGACGGAAAACCTGGCCTATGATGCCTGGCATCCAGCAGACCGGGGATTGGGATCATTCTCCAATCGCTTGAAGGCCCGGTTGGTGGCTATGATCGGCCAAGACGACCGCTCTTTATTGCCCGAGGGCGACACCTGGTCGACGGCAGTGTCCCGAGCGTTGTCCGATGCCGTTGCTACCCTGTCCGACCGATTGGGCGATGATATGGAACAGTGGCAGTGGAAGAATGTGCACCAAGCGCGTCCTAAGCACAACCTTTCGGCGGCGTTCCCCAAATTGTCAGAACTGCTTGACCCTCCGGCCATCCCCACCAGCGGCGACGGCGACACACCGCTGCAAGGCGGCTACTCTCCGGCGGCCCTGGCGACGGTCACCAGTCTATCCGTGGCACGCTACTCCTACGACCCGTCGAACTGGGAGAACTCGCTGTGGGTGGTGCCATTAGGCAGTTCGGGGAATCCGGGAAGCCCTCACTACGCAGACCAGTCTGAAACGTGGCGTAAGGTCAAAATGATTCCCATGGGATACGACTGGGATGTGATCGAAGCCTCCTGCGAGACTGAGCAAACGCTCAACCCCAGCTAGCTAGCCGCTAAGTTCTTTGCCCAACAAGTCCAAGGCCGCTTGGGCCGCGCCACGTTTGCAGGCGTCGCGGTCGCCGTCCAGGTGGACTTCGATGGCCGTATCTTCACCATCTTTCACCGAAAGACCGATCCAGAATGTGCCGATTGGAAGCCCGGCACGTCCGGCGGCGGGTCCGGTGACACCGGTGGTGGACACGGCGTAGTCGGTGCCGGTCAGTTCCCGCACTCCTCTGGCCATTCCCTTGGCCATCTCGCTACTCACAGTGCCGTGGGTGGGGGCGACGTCGTCAGGCACGCCTAGGACCTTCTCTTTCAGGCCGCCGGTGTAGGCGATGACGCCGCCAGGGAAATACTTGGAGCTACCGGGAATCGCGCCCAGCATGTATCCGATGAGACCTGCAGTGTCTGCCTCGGCCACTGAGACGGTCTTTTCCCGAGCGGTCAGTATCTCGGCAATCTCTTTCACTTCCATTAAAGTCTTCCTCCTGTGATTTGTGCTTAGTTTTGAGGTTTTTGCAGTAGGATGAAAAATTCCTGGTTGCCGGCGTCACCCTGTATGGGAGAGCGGCACATGTTTCTAACCCGGAACCCGAGTCCGACAGCCCAATTGACGGTTTTGCCAAGTACGTCAGCGTGGACCATGGGGTCTTTAATCACGCCGCCACGGCCAACCTGGCTTTTTTTAGCTTCGAACTGTGGTTTGACCAGAGCCACGATGCACTGTCCGGGTTTCAGATGTTTACCTGCCTCGGGGACCACCATTGTTAGTGAGATGAACGACACGTCCATGACCAACAGGTCCACCGGGTCTGGCAGGTCAAATGGGTGGCGGGCGTTGGTCTTTTCCATCACCAAAACCCGGCCGTCTTGACGCAATTTGTAGTCCATCTGACCGTGCCCCACATCTACGGCATAGACTTGGCGTGCTCCACGCTGCAATAGGCAATCGGTGAATCCGCCAGTGGATGCGCCTACGTCTAGGACAGTCAACCCTTCAACATCTATTTCGAATGCATCCAGCGCATGAGCCAGTTTAACGCCGCCACGGCTGACGAAGGGCAGGCGGCCCTTAACCTCAAGTTCCACATCTGCCGGTAGCGTGGAGCCAGCTTTCAGTACTCGGCCGGATGGGGTATAGACCACGCCTTCCATTATCAGAACCTGGGCTTGTTCCCGGGAATCGGCTAAGCCCCTTTCAAAAAGCAGGCGATCGGCCCTGATTTTAGCTGGACGTGCTGTCAAAGGACCTCTTGCTTATCGGTATAGCGTTAGGGCAGCCGAACGGGATGGCTATTGGTTCATTCGCCGATGAAGTTGGGGCGGCGCTTCTCTAGGAAAGCTTTGTAGCCCTCTAGGTAGTCTTTGGTGTCGAACTGGGTCAATGGCAGGTCGGCCTCTTCTTCAGTAAGGTTTTCTAAAGACGGCTTGTTCTGCACCTGGTGCATGGTCAGCTTGTTCACCGCATGAGAAAGGGGCGCCAGGGACGCTATATCCCTGGCCAACTTGTAGGTGTATTCCTCAAGTTCATCAGATTTGACGACTTGATTGACCAGGCCGATTCTAAGACATTCTTGGGCGTCTAGCAGACGGGCAGAGAGCAGGATATAGAGAGCGTTCCCTTTGCCGACCAGGTTGACCAGCCCTTGCATCTCCCGGTGGCCGATGCTGATGCCCAATCTGCCAACTGGAATGCCCATCCGGCTGTCGTCGCTGGCGATGCGCAGGTCAGTGGCCACTGCCAACTCACAACCACCGCCTACAGCGAACCCGCGGATCATAGATATGGTGGGCGTGGACATTTCTGAAAGAGTCTTCAGCGCGCCGTTCACAGCGTCGTTGTAGCCACGGCCTTTGGTGGAGTTGGAGCGGTGTTCGTCGAAGTCTTGGATGTCCGCTCCGGCGGAGAAGGCTTCATTTCCGGCGCCCGTGATGATCACGGCCCGGGTATCGCGGTCCGCGTCCAGCTTCTGCAGGATGTCGGAAAATTCATGCCACATGCCGAAGCTTATTGCATTCCGTTGGCTGGGGCGGTTGAAGGTGACTGTGGCCACGGGGGGCTTGAAGTCGAGAAGAATGTGGTCGTTCAAGGTGTTGGTGTCCCGGTTATTAGGTGACCCGCAAGGTCAACTGGCAGGCAAGGCCAGTATAGACGGAAGCCAGTTGAGTGTCACCACCGGGATAGCGAAAACAAGAAAACGGCGGGCAAGATGCCCGCCGTTTTGAATAATCTGATTTGGTAAGCGTGCGCGGCGGTTAGCG
>VFHF01000260.1 GCA_009392095.1 SAR202 cluster bacterium | reverse complement strand
TCCATATCCATAGGAATTCTGGACTATGTCATCTCCTGTTACACCGGCAAGAAAAAGCGCCCGTGCCGCGAGGCCAGCCCACATCTCGATATCGTTGGCCGTGTAACCCGCCACCGTGGGCTTGCCGGTCGTACCACTGGAGGCGTGGATACGCACCACTTCAGACATCGGCTTGGCGAACAGGCCGAAAGGGTAGTTATCGCGGAGGTCTTGTTTGTTAGTAAACGGGAGACGGGACAGATCGCCAAGTGATTGGACGCCTTTTGTATCAGTACCAGCGAGCTGGTCACGGTAGAAGGACACCTGCTCTTTGACGTTGGCCAGGCAAGATTGCAGCCGCTCCACCTGAAGTTGCTCCATCCTTTCACGCGAAATAGTCTCGACTGCTTCCCAGGTTGGTTGATACACTGCGCCTCCGGGATCCACAACGGGTCGGTGCAGTATATATCCGATTGACCAGTCACGCATCGGCGCATACAATTGGCCCACTCATTCTGAGGTGACGCCTAGGTGCCTGTTTCGGTGAAAAATTCCGAGGTCCTTTTTGCAGCTCTGAAGTCTGCCGAGATAACGCTGTTGTCAGCCCTGCCGGAGACCTGGTTGGTCCATGTGATGCAGATGGCCGAAGACGACCCGGATATGACCTTAATCAGGCTAAACAAAGAAGAAGAGGGCGTCGGAATATCCACGGGTGCACATTTAGCTGGCCGGAAATCGGCCATGCTAATGCAAAACCACGGCCTGTTAACCTCCGTGAACGGCATCGTCTCCGTGGCCCAGCTGTACCGCATTCCTGTGCTGATGGTCATCAGCTACCGAGGGGAGATGGGAGAGCGGGACCCGTGGCAGACCGAAGGTGGGCGCATCACTGAACCGCTCCTCCAGTCACTGGGCATCATCTACCGGAAGCTGTCCGACCCGGCTACTGTGGCCTACGAGGTGCGACAGGCCCAGACCCTGGCCGAAAGCTCACTTCGTCCCGTAGCCTTGCTGCTAACTCGGGACCTGATGTGGGAGGAGTGATGCTACGAGCAGATGCGTTAAAGGCGGCCTATCCCCGTCTGAAAAACCAGGTGACTGTGACCATAATGGGAGCAGTGGCGGTGGAGCTGTATAACCTCGGCCATCAGCCTAACTTCTTCTACCTAGAGCACGGTATGGGCCTCGCTTCGTCCATGGGCTTGGGTTTGGCGGTGTCCTTGCCGAAGGAGAAGGTCGCTGTCTTAGATGGGGATGGTTCAGTTTTGATGAACTTGGGGACGCTTAGCACCCTCGCCCGTTATCGGCCACCAAACTTGACCCACTGGATATTTGATAACGAGAGCCTATTGTCAGTTGGCGGGTTCCCCACGGCCACTGGGACAGGAACAGACCTGGCAGGTATTGCCGAGAAGGCTGGTGCTGAGCACGTAGCCCTTGCCGATACTGTTGAGTCTGCCGAACAGGCTTTTGCAGAGGCCTCGGAGCGCTATGGCCTGTCAATCATAGTGTCCAAAGTGGAGGCAATCGGACCACCATCCTTCGCCATGGACATAAACCTCTTGGAGAATCGTTTCGAGTTCGCTCGGCATATGCAAGGACTAGCTAGCTGATAGGAGGCGGCTCATTGGCGGTACAGCCCAAACCTGCTGACAATGAGATCAGTGAATTCGGTATTGTTATAAGCCGCGTTGCTTTGGATCTAAACGTTCTCTTAGCCAATCTCCTGCTAAGTTAAAAGCCAAAACCACAAGCATTATCGCTATCCCTGGTGCGGTTGTAACCCACCAGGCGGTCGAAACGTATTCTCTCCCATCCGCCAACATGGAACCCCAAGCTGGGGTAGGGGGCGGTATGCCAGCACCAAGGAAACTCAATGATGCTTCCACGATTATGACCCAGCCGACTTGTAGAGTAAGTAGAACTATCAAAGTCGGCATTACGTTTGGTAAAAGATGACGCATCATGATACGCCAATCAGAAGCGCCAGATACCTTAGCCCTTGCTATGAAATCGCGCTGCATCAAGCCTAGGACTTCGCCCCTAATGACACGCGCGTAACGAGCCCACAAGACCAGAGATATGGCTATGATCACATTGACCATGCTTGGACCCAAGACCATCACCAATAAGATGGCAAATAAAATCAGCGGGAATGCCAGAGTGATGTCTGCGAACCTCATCAAAAGGGTGTCTATCTTTCCGCCGTAGAATCCGGCGGTTAATCCAACCAGAGTTCCGAATCCACCGCCGATAGTTAAAGCGGTAAGCGCGATTATGACCGATATTCTAGCTCCAAATATAATCCGCGTAAGTATGTCTCGTCCTAACGGGTCAGTTCCGAGGGGATGATTTAATGTTCCGCCTTCAATCCAGAATGGGGGGATTAGACGATTAGGTAATTGAACTGAATATGCATCTTGAGTAGTGATTAAATTTGCTAGAATAGCGCACAAAACGAACACTACTATTATCAATAAAGGGATGTATGGTGCGCCCTTTAAGCTTGCAAGTACTTTAGGCAGAAGGCTAGCCTTTGCCGGTTTGATGGCGGGGTTTTGTAAGCTGTTATCCACGGTTACTGAAGCCTAATTCGCGGGTCGAGGTATGCGTAGGCTATGTCAACAACCAGGCTAGTGGTGATTACTATGCCGGCAGAGATCATTACTACTGCTTGAACTACAGGGAAGTCTCTAAATACGATTCCTTGGTACAAGAGACGACCCATCCCTGGCCATGCGAACACGACCTCTACCAAAATTCCCAAGGTAATCAAGATGGCTATATAAATACCGCCTAATGTAACCACGCTAATTAAGGAATTTCTTAACGCGTGTTTCCATACAATGATGAATTCTGATAATCCCTTAATACGGGCAAGCTTGATATATTCACTATCAAGTGCTTCCAATAGGCTAGAGCGAAGCAATCTGGTAATCGCCGCTACTGTAAAAAACCCTAAGCTAAATGCGGGCATGATGTAGTGTGTAAACCCACCCATCCCAGAACTGGGGAGCCAACCCAGACTAACAGTGAAGACTTGGATCAATAACATCCCTAGCCAGAAGACTGGTATAGCCTGGCCTAGTACGGCTATACCAGTACATGCCGTATCGATGAACGTGCCCTTGTAGACTGCTGACAGAACTCCCAGTGGAATCGATATCAGGATTACTATTAGCGCAGCGACCCCGACAAGTTTCATAGAATTAGGTAACCGGTCTTTGATCAACTCTGAGACTGGAGATTTACTCCTTAAGGAGTCGCCAAAACTTCCTGTACTGTAATCTCGGATGAATAGACCATATTGGACGACCAAAGGTTTATCTACTCCCATGGAGTGTCTTAGGTCTTCCAATGCCTCTAAACCAGCATCTGGTGGCAGCATCAAGAGTGCAGGGTCTCCTGTAAGCCGCACCATTAGAAAGATGATAATAGAGAGGGCCAGGAGGGCTAGTACGGCCTCTCCAATGCGTCTAATTATGTATCGCTGCATAAGGCCGTTAAAGTCATTGGTTGGCTAGTGCAAAGATATAGGGGTTGAATTAGATGCTTTAACGGCCCTGGAGAGATTCTCCAGGGCCGTTAATTTCAATTACGGTTGGTATAGGTTTGTAAATCCGTCGTCCCAGACCCTCTTACCTAGGTCCCAAGATTCAACCTGATCATTTGTTGCATACGAAATGCTCATATTACAACAGGTCAGGTGGGTGAATTGGTTATACATGTATGTGTAGAGAGCTACGCTGGCTGCCAAGGAGTCATTCTCGGTTATGGTAGCTTCCCATGCTTCCATTAGTCGGTCGATCTCCGGGTCTTTTGTAGAAGTGAATGCGCCTTCCGAGTGGTTTAACACTCTCATAACACCTTGGAATCCGGCAAGCGGCCTGTTTGGCGCAGCGAGATATCCGCTGCCGTTGTTCAAAGTGTGCGCAAGCCGTTCTTTGCGATATGAAGCGTATTCAGTTGGTATGATCTTGGTATTGATCCCTACCGCGTCTAGGTAACCAGCAACTGCTTCGATGAATCTTGGGCCTTCTGGGACATCAGCTCTGGGGTAGGACCTGATTGCCACTTCTGTCCCGTCATAGCCAGCTTCGCTGAGAAGCGCTTTTGCCCTTTCGGGGTCATATGGTAGCGCCTTTAGAGAGTTGTCTGTTCCAGGAGCGACATCCGGCCATGGATAGACTGAGGCCGGAGTGCACTGTCCTGCAAATACGAATTCACATAATTCGTCACGGTTTATCGCCAGGTTAAATGCTTCTCTGACTCGGATATCTTTCCAAATCGAGTCATCAAGGTATTGTTCGTGGAAATATAGCCCTAAGACACTTGCGCCTACTTTGCTAAAGATCTTTTGCCCATCTTTCTTGAGCTGCGGAGCCCTTTCTCGAGAGACAGATATTACGTCGACCTCATTGGCTTTGAGCGCTGCAATCCTGGTACTTTCCTCGGGAATCACTCTGAAGGTGAAAGTTTTAAATTTAGGAACTCCGACCCGCCAGTGTTGGTCCATGGCTTCGAATTCCATGAAATCGCCCTTACGCTGGTCCACCCATTTATAAGGACCACTGCCGACGGGGTCATTCGCAAATTCTTCTACACCGATCGTCTCTGTGTAATTCTTGGGCTGTATTAACCCTTCTACACCTTGGATATCTGAAAGATCCCAGTTCAGGTATGCTGCAGGTTTGGAGGTCTTTATAACAATCTCGTAGGGAGATACGATTGTGATTTGGTTCTCTGCATCTTGTATTGAAGCTGTGACTTTGGTTTTGTAAGACGCAACGCTGTCTTCACTGGTCATCAATCCAATAGAAAACTTAATATCCTCTGCAGTTAAGGGGTCTCCGTTATGGAATTTGATGTTTTCGCGCAATGTGAAAGACCATGTTTGGGCGTCTTCACTCATACTCCATTCTTTGGAGGCGCCGGTTCCTTTGTCCATTTCTCCAGCATCGTTGGTGCCGTTGAACGCGTCGAACAACATTCGCATATAGGATTTGCCGAAGGCATATTCTTGCCAAACGCTCGGTGTTTCATTCCCCAGGTCGGTCAGGGCGACCGTTAATTTACCTTGAGGTTTGACCACTGCTGGTACTGAAGTTGCCGTAGTTGCCGTGGCGGCAGGTACACTAGTTGCTGATGCGGCAGGTACACTAGTTGCTGATGCGCTGCTACTGGTTGACTCAACGGAGTCTGAAGATGAACTACAGGCTGACGCTAGAATCAGCATAAACGCCGTTAGAGTTGCAACAATAAAAGGAATCCGGAACAAGCGATACCTAGTCATTTCCCCCCCGATGCTGTGGTTAGTTTAGATACAGGCTACTCGTCTTCAACTATAAGCGTGCAACGCAACCCTAGTTGCTCTGCATGTCAACCGAAAAAGCATACTCAACAATTTTGCCCAAGTCAACACAAAAATTAATAAATAAATGGAATAATATCCGATGAGATGATAATCGTATTTGCATTGGATGCTGGAGCTTAAGAGAGCGAAGGACTGTAGGTTATCGTTTTCGATGTTAATACGGCGGACGCAACATGTTTCGCCATGGACATCAATTTGATCGTGAGCCCCTTCCAGTTTTCGGGTTATTCAGATAGTCTGATAATTTAGTGAGGTAGCCGAAATGGACCAAATTCGGTGCGGTTGATCACCATCCTGGATCTTCTTTGACCAATAGGACGGTAGCTCTACCGATTTACCGCGGAAATATACGGAAACCTTCTGAAGACTATCCCACTGAATCTCTGCGCTTAATACACCAGAAGTTAAGTCTGGCTACAAAACTGCCTCTGCCACACGTTCCAGGCCTTCGTGGGCTGCCGTCTCATCCGTGGTGTTCAACATGTGGACCACCCGGTCTGCCCCGGCATCGAAGAACCGGCGGTTCATATCCCGGTCATGGGGCGCGTCCCACATCGTGATGTTCAGCTTCGATGAGTCCCGCCCGCGCGCAGTCATCAGTTCCTCTATGTGCTTCCGCGCGCCCGATAGTTTATTCGGGTCCTCATATTGAGAGGTATTCCGGGCTCTGGGTAGCCAGCCGTCGCCGTAATTGGCGATACGACGCGCCGCGGCTTCAAGTTCGCCTCCGACGAAGATGGGCGGATGGGGCCTCTGCACAGGCTTCGGGGCGCAGACCAAGGGCGGAAAATCGATGTATTCACCGTGATATTCGGTAATTTCGGTTGTCCACAACTCTTTCATCACGTCTAGGTATTCTCGTGTTTGCTTCCAACGGTGAGGGAAGTCTACCCCCAGAATCTCGGACTCTCCTTTGAGCCAGCCTGCGCCGACACCAAAGAGAAACCGGCCATTGGAGATGTGGTCGAGGGTGGCTACTTCTTTTGCCAGGCGGATGGGGTTTCGTTCCGGGACTAGGCAGATGCCAGTGCCCAGTTTGATCCTATTGGTGACCGTAGCTGCGCCGGCCAAGAATAAAAGTGGATCTAGGATCTGGTTGATGCCGCCCTCGGCGTAGAACTTGGGGATGCCGCCCTGGCGGCCGGTGGCTGGCGCGACCTTGAAGTCTATAGGAACGATCCCGTGCTCAGGCGCCCAAAGAGACTCGAATCCCAAGTCCTCAATCTTTTTGGCCAGGTCCATGGTATTGAAATCGTGCTGGGTCATTAATAAGGCGATGCCGATATCCATGACTCTCCTAGTGATTTGATGGTTCTGTGATGGGCGGTTATTAGAAGATCAAAACAAAAGCCCCCCTCTACGCACTGTAAAGGAGGACTCTTAGATTCATCGGTAGGTCTTTGGCCGCTAGGGGAATAGTTGTTCGCCGGTGTCGGCGGCGGTAACAGTGATCGCCGCTACCGGGCAGTTCTCGGCGGCCTCAATAATCAGTTCTTCGGTATCGCCGTCAGGGTTCGCGGATTGTGCTTGCCTTTCTGCGTTTAACTCGAAGGCCTTGGTGGCGATGGTGATGCACATTGCGTTGCCTACGCAGATGTCGTGGTCAACGGACACTGAAATCTTTCTTGCCATAGTATTTGAACCCCGCAAATTGAGCGTTGTGGTGATGAGCTTGAGCCTAAAATCCAGCCTGGTTGCCAGGTTGGGCGCATTCTATCAGCGGGGTAATGGGCGGTCAACCGACCAGGGCGTGTTCTTTCAGCCCCACTTTGACCGCCGGAGCGGTTTTGTCGGGCCAGCCGGTAATATCGAGCGTTTCTTTTTTCGGTGCTGTGGGATGGGCCTGCAATGATCTGCCAGCCTCTATTTGAAACATTAGGTTTCATATATCGCCGTTATCGTCATCATTTTTTCTACGTAGGCTAACTCACAGCCCGGTAGGCATCGGTTAATGGGGCCTTGTGAATCTGGCTCACGAATCGTCTGACTACCATCATCCACAGTTCGTAGCCAGTCCTTTGATTGAGGCTAAATTCTATCTATACGTATATATGTATAGATAGATCCTGAGCACTCCATCGCTTATTGGCCGTCTAGGCGGAACGTTTCTGACAATTGGCCGTTG
>VFHF01000259.1 GCA_009392095.1 SAR202 cluster bacterium | reverse complement strand
TCAATCCGAAGCTGAGGACCTAGTTGATTTTCTTGCCCGAAGAGAATATTAGTCTGGTCACCTGTGGGCGAACGAACTCGACCAAATTTGAAATCCGCGACCAATAAGGTATTACCGATATGACGGCAAACAAAAAACGGGCCAAAAGACCTTTAGAGCTATCCACTAGGCTGGCCGGCTACCTACTGAAGAACAAGATCAAAGGCAGAAAGAAGTTCCCGCTGGTGACTATGCTTGAGCCCTTGGAGATGTGCAACCTGGCCTGTATCGGCTGTGGGCGCATCCGTGAATACAAGCCGGTCTTGGACAAGATGATGCCGGTGGAGGAAGCCCTTGCGGCTGTCCGAGAGTCCGGCGCGCCTATCGTGTCCATCGCCGGAGGAGAGCCAACCATCCACCCGAGGATCGACCAGATCATCAATACCTTGGTCGCAGAAAAGTACTTCGTCTATTGCTGCACCAACGGCCTATTACTCGACCGGGTGATGGACAAGGTACCGCCGTCCAAGTATCTGTGTTGGGTGGTCCATCTGGACGGCATGGAAGCGAAGCACGATGAGTCCGTGGACCGGGCCGGCGTCTTCAAAAAGGCTGTCGACGCGATACAGTCGGCCCTGGACCGAGGCTACCGGGTCTGCACGAACTCTACCGTGTTCCGAACCAGCGACGTTGAAGACCTCACTGAGATGTTTCGTTTGGTGTCCGACATGGGGATCGAGGGGTCGATGATTTCTCCGGGCTTCGACTTTGAAGACGCCCCGGACCAAGAAATGTTCCTAACCCGGCAGGAGTCACATGCGCTTTTCCAGGAACTCCTGTCGCCAGAGAACACTAAAGGCGCAAGTTTCTACAACAACCCCCTCTACTTGAATTTCCTTAAAGGCGAACGGGAGTACCAGTGCACCGCCTGGTCCAATCCGACCTATACGGTGATGGGATGGAGGAAACCCTGTTACCCGTTGGCTGACGAGCATGTAGAACACGTTAGTGAGCTGTTTGACGAAGACATATGGGAGAAGTATGGAGTGGGTAAAGACCCGCGGTGCGACAATTGCATGATGCATTGCGGCTTCGAGTCGGCCACCATATTCGAAGCATTTCGGACACCCAAAGACTGGGCCACTTTGATCAAGTCCGGAGCTGCCCATAAGGGCGGCATCACGGCTGCCTAGATCCAAGAATGTTGATCGTGGTTGCGAGCATGGAGCAAGAGTTGACCGGTCTCCGGCGCGAATTGCGCGAGATAGAAAACGCCACCGGAATCAGCTCCCAGGTGGAATTTCAGGTGTTGGGAGTTGGGCCGGAGCGGGCAGGCGCAGCCATGGCGGCCCTGCTTGAAGACCGGCCTTCCCGGCGTTCCAAGGTAGATGGGGTGTTGCTTGTTGGCGTAGCCGGAGGGGTTGACCCGGAATTGGAGACCGGAGACCTGTTGCTGGCTGACCGACATGCCCTACAGAACGGAGCGTCCCAAGGCGCTGGACAGGCCATCAAACCTGACGCCGACATGCTCCAGTCCGCCCAAAAGGCGGCGCTGGAACTCTCGGTGCCAATCTTCAACGGCGGCTCGCTAACCGTGGACCATCTGGTCGCGGAACCACATGAGCGCGAGTTCCTTCGGACTGAATACCAGGTATACAGCGTCAACATGGAAGACTACCGAGCAGCCGAAGCGGCCCAAAATGCGGGGGTGCCGTTTCTTTCGGTCAGAGTTGTCTTAGACACGGCGAGTCAGAGGCTTCCAGGATATCTGCCTGGCCTGGCCAGATCGCGCTACAAAGTGGTAACCAAGATCCTGTTGATGCCCTGGCGTATCCCCACCATGCTGCACTTGAAGCGGCAACTGCAATTGTGCCAGGCCGTGCTGACCAACTTTGGTGTGTCTTACCTGAAGGTCACAGGAAATCTCGGGTAGGGCCGGGTTTCCCAAACCCCGCTTTTAAAAATGAAGGTACTGGTCACCGGCGCCACCGGGTTCATTGGGGGAAATTTGGCCCGCGAACTGTGGCGGCGGGGTGACGACGTCCGAGCGCTAGTCCGCCCGGGCAGCAACCGATTAACAATAGAAGACACCGGAATCGTCCCAGTGGAAGGCGACATCCTGGACCGTCAGTCCATCGACCGGGCAGTCCAGGGTTGTGAGGCTGTCTTCCATGTGGCAGCCGCCTACACATTCTGGTCTAAGAACCCCGAAGAGGTTTCACGGACCAACGTGGAGGGCACGCTAAACGTGCTCAAAGCCGCACGAGAGGCAGGGGTATCCCGCACGGTCTACACCAGCACGGTGGGGACCATCGGGCTGCCGAAAACCGGGCTGGGGGACGAGGCAACCCCGTTCGAATCCCAATCGCTCCACGGCGATTACAAGAGATCCAAACTCCAAGCGGAGAAGGAGGCGTTGTCCTTGGCTGCGGAAGGGATGCCGGTGGTGGTGGTGAACCCCACCGCGCCAGTGGGACCTTGGGACGTTAAACCCACGCCAACGGGGAGGATGGTGTTGGACTTTCTTCGCCGGAAAGTCCCGGCGTACCTGAAGACGGGGATGAATGTGGTGGATGTGGCCGACGTTGTTGAAGGTCACATCCTAGCCCTGGGAAAAGGGAGAAACGGAGACCGGTATATCTTAGGAAACCGGAACGTAAGTTTGAAGGAAATATTCGACATATTAAGCGAAATCACCGGCTTATCGGCACCCCGAATCAGGGCGCCTTACTGGCTGGTGGTCGGCGTTGGCTATGCCGACCGGTTCGTGGAGGGCACCTTATTGCGCCGAGAGCCGGCTATTCCTGTGGAGGGAGTATTGGCGTCCCGGGTTCCGGCCTATGTCAGTTGTGAAAAAGCGGTCGGTGAATTAGGGCAGCCACAACGGCCTATTGAGAATGCCTTGAAGCAGGCCGTCGATTGGTTCGCCGAGCACGGCTATGTGGACGGAAAGAACCGAAGTCCGGCGACGCGACAACGGTGGCCCAACTGAAACACTCTGATGTGAATCAGGCAGCGGACGAAGCAGTCCAGCGATCCCAGGACTATTTCCGCCGCACGCAATATCCGGAAGGGTACTGGTGGGGTGAACTGGAATCCAACCCCACCATGGAAGCCGAATACCTGATGCTGTGCCACTTCACCGGACGTCATGACCAGGAACGGTGGCGCAAGATCTGCAATTACATACTAAGCAAACAACGAAGCGACGGCTCTTGGAGCCAGTATTACGAGGCTCCAGGCGATGTCAGCACCTCGGTCGAATGCTACTTCGCACTCAAATTGGCCGGACATTCGCCGGACACCGAGCCACTGCGGAAAGCCCGTGAATTCATCTTGTCCAAGGGCGGAATTCCCAAAGTGCGGGTGTTCACCAAGATCTGGCTGGCGCTGTTCGGCCAATGGGACTGGAAGGGTACGCCCAACATGCCGCCGGAAATGATATTCCTGCCTTCATGGGCTCCGTTCAATATCTATGAATTTGCCAGTTGGGCCCGCGCCACCGTGGTGCCAATGCTGATCATCTTGACCCGTCAGCCATATTGCGCGGTGCCTGAGTCGGCCGATATCGGCGAACTCTATCCCGGCGGCCGAGAAGGCACCGACTACCACCTGCCCAAGCCCACGGGCGGGTTTGGCTGGTCCAAAGCCCTCTATTGGGCGGATAAGCTGGTGGGCCTGTACCAACGGCTGCCCGTGCACCCATTCCGGGGGCGCGCGGAACGCAAGATTATCCAGTGGGTCTTGGACCACCAAGAGGCCGATGGGTCTTGGGCTGGGATTCAACCTCCCTGGGTGTATTCCCTGATCACACTTCACACCTTAGGCTACGGATCGGACCACGAAGCCGTCAAAAAAGGCTTCCAAGGCTTTGAAAGGTTCGCTTTGGAAGACGAAGACAAATGCAACGTTCAGGCATGTATCTCCCCGGTCTGGGACACCTGCATCGCCCAATTGGCCCTGTTGGAATCGGGAATCGACCCCGAAGACCCCATGGTCCAATCGTCCGCACGGTGGCTCATGGACAAACAGATCTATGCCACCGCCGATTGGCAAGTCCGAGCCAAAGGCACCCGCCCCGGTGGATGGTCCTTCGAGTTCGACAACTTGATCTACCCGGACGTCGATGATGCCTCCATCGTGGTGATGGCCCTAGACCAAGTCCGGCTACCGGAAGCTGAGGAACCCCGGCGGGCCGATTCCATTCAGAGGGGAGTTGAATGGATGGCCGGCATGCAGTCCAAAAACGGCGGCTGGGCGGCATTCGACAAAGACAACAACAAGAAATACCTGACCAAGATTCCATTCTCGGATTTTGGGGAGACGCTGGACCCGCCAAGTGTGGACGTCACGGCCCATCTTCTGGAGATGTACGGGCGGTTGGGTTACAACAAGGAAAACCGGGCAGTGGATCGGGGCTTTGCCTATGTGATCAGCGAGCAGGAAGAGGACGGTTCCTGGTTCGGACGTTGGGGCGTAAATTACGTCTACGGCATCGGCGCTGTCCTGCCTGCGCTGGAAGCTATCGGCGAGGACATGTCACAGGCATATATCCGCCTCGCCGTTGACTGGACCGTCGCCCATCAGAACCAAGACGGCGGCTGGGGCGAGAGCTGCGGCTCTTACGTGGACCCGAACCTACACGGAGTTGGTCCAAGCACGGCGTCTCAGACCGCGTGGGCGTTGCTTGGCTTGGTGGCCGCCGGTGAGCACGAAAGCGAAGCGGCCCAACGGGGCCTCGTGTACCTGGCCGAGACACAGTTGGAGGACGGCACATGGGACGAGCCGTACTTCACCGGCACCGGGTTCCCCGGTTATGGAGTAGGCGAACGCCTTAAGGCCATGCCAGATATCGGAGAAACCAGTTATCAAGGCTTGGATATGCCAGCCGGATTTATGATTAACTACCACCTGTACCGCAACTACTGGCCATTGCTGGCGCTGGGAAGGTATTCCCAGGCCGTTTCCGGCCGGTTGTAACAATCGGACAGGGACGGAATCTTAACGGACCGGTAATTAGCGCAAAAACAAAATGGGGCTAATAATTTAGGGGGTCTCCAAGATGAAAACCAAGTCCTTTTGCAAGCAGATGAACACCAATTGTGCGCCTGAGTTCATCGACGTTACAGACTGGGTGGCCCAGTGTGTCGCTGAGTCTCAGATCGCCGACGGGTTCGCCGTTGTGTACTCCAAGCACACTACCGCGGCGGTCAAGATCAACGAAAATGAGCCGTTGCTTCTGGAAGACATGGCGGGCTTCTTAGAGAAGATATTCCCTCGCCACCATAGCTACCAGCACAACAATTTTGAGATTCGCACCGTAAATATGAACGATGACGAATCACCCAACGGCCACGCCCATCTCCAACACCTGCTGCTGGGCACCAGTGAGACAGTGCCGGTGATCGGAGGCGAGATGCAGTTTGGAACCTATCAAAGCATATTCTTCATCGAGTTGGATCGCCCCCGCACCCGGGAAGTAATGGTCCAGGTAGTCGGCGAATAATCTCGAGAACACCACGGCCCAGACTCAGAATTTGCGGGCTGGGCCAAGCCCCATTGGGCAAAAACAAGGGTTGACCGGCCCTGCTCTGTAATTCAAATGTCTGACTCATTGGC
>VFHF01000258.1 GCA_009392095.1 SAR202 cluster bacterium | reverse complement strand
GCTTCATAGTTCTTGTGAGCGCCGTCGGCCTCGCCGTCCAGCAAGATGATCCCGCCAGATAGCTGTTTGCCTTCGGGGACCAGGGAAAGGTACCGTTTTCCTAGCAGCAGAACGGAAGGCCCCGCAATCTCAAGCATCTGCGCCAGTTCCTCGGTCTTGGCCCTGAAATTGATTGGCACGTAGATGGCGTCCAGTTGGGCCGCTGCGAAGTAGGTTTCGATGCACTGGTTGGTGTTGACCTGCATGGTCGCCACCCGGTCACCGGAACCGACTCCCATCTCCGATAAACCGTTCGCAAGACGGTTGACCCGCTCGGCCAACCCTTCAAAGGTGATGGTTTGGCCGTCGAATATGATCGCCGGTCGGTCGGGCACGATTGCCCCGGCAATCATCAAAAATTCAGAAGTGTTCATCTAAACGCTCTCTCTGTTTAACGGCCGGTCAAGAACTGGCCAACCGGGCCGCAACTCGTCTTTCCAATTCCAATGCCCTGGGCAGGTCCAGGTCCATGCCTTGCCGGAGCAATTGCTTCATCCCGGCCACCGCCTCGGTGGTTGGCTCGGCCAGACTGGCCGCCAACTGCCAAGCTTCATCCCTCAGCGATTTCGGCGCCGTCAACCGGGTTACTAACCCCATTTCGAGGGCCTCTTCCGACTCGATTCGCCGCCCGGTCAATAGCAGGTCCAATGCTTGGGATCGACCCACCACCCTAGGAAGGGTCTGAGTGCCGCCCGCCGCCGGAATCATTCCCAATTGGACCTCCGGCAAGGCGAACACTGTGCCTGTGGCGCCGATCCTAAGGTCGCACAGCAGTGCGATCTCCAGACCGGAACCGATGCAATAACCGTGCACTGCGGCGACGATAGGTTTGTCCAAGTTTACCAGTTGCCCCCAAACGTCCCTTTCCCAGCGCACCCGGCGGGCGATGACCTGGGACGGAGCTGAGCCGAACTCGGTCAGGTCCGCACCGGCGCAGAACCCCCGGCCCTCACCGGTGATCAATAGTGCGCCGACCTCAGGGTCCTGGCTAACGGCTGATAACGCCTCGGAGAAGTCGTCCCTCATCTGGATGTTATAGGCGTTTACCACCTGGGGCCGGTTCAACGAGATATGGGCCACGGCGTCGTGTTTCTGGAACAACAAAGTCTGGAAAGCGGACGAAGTAGACATAACGGGGCTAGGCTTGGGGAACGGCCCGTGCGTAGAGGTCGTCTAATTCTACCTCTGTGTAGCGGAGGCCGATGTTCTCCAGGTTGTGGGCGTCGCTCACTTCCATCAGCATCAGGTTGTGTTGGGTCGCTATCTCGGCCACCTGGTCCTTCCGGATGTGCCAATTATGGATGTAGTTGTCGATCTCGATGGCGTGGATATCCGGCTCAATTAGTATCTCCGGCGAGTAATAGCCGGGGTGGCAGTAGGTCCGGAAGACACCGCCGCCATCAGGCAGGAAAAGCTCAGCAACCTGGTATTCGGCGAAGGGGTTGGCCTCGGGCCGGACCTCGATCTCCCAGCCGGGTAGAATGGTCACCTGGCCGGGGAAGTTTTTCTCCACCAACTCGCGGAACTCCATACCCCAATCTTTATTGTGGTGGTCGGTGATTCCGATGCCGTCGATGCCCTTGGATTTGATCTGGTTGACCACTTTCTCGGCGATCTCTACGGATGGAGGAACGAAATTGAAGGCCTCCCACACATGGGTGTGGAGGTCCAGTTTTAACTTCACAGGTTTTCCTTTGTCATACCGATGGAAGGTCTCATCATCAGGAGCCTTTGAACTCTGAACCGCGGTTTTCCAAGAAGGACTTAATCCCCTCAGCCCGGTCGGCAGTGGATTGCAGTATAACGTTAAGGTCCGCTTCCAGTCCCAAACCCTGGTCTAGCGATAAGTCCATCCCCTTGCCCACTGCCTCCTTGGCGTAGCGCGCGCCTAATGGACTTCCCCCGGCGATCTGCGCCACAAGCTCGGCCACGGAGTCAGCCAGTTGGCCCGGCCCTTCGGTCACCCGGTTTACTAGACCGATGGATAGCGCCTTTTTGGCGTTTACGATCCGTCCGGTGAGGAGCATGTCCCGCGCCCAGGCCGGTCCGACCAGCCGGGGCAGCCTTTGAGTGCCTCCGTCTTGCGGTAGAACACCCTGGGACAAACCGGGGAATCCGAACTGGGCCGTGGGAACGCAGATGCGCAGGTCGCCTGCCAGGGCCAATTCCAACCCTGGTCCGGTGGCGTCGCCGTTCAAAGCCACCAACACGGGCACCGCCAAGGCAGCAATGTGGGCGGCGGGGTTTCCCGGAACACCCTCCCACTTATTTTTAGAACCCCCATCTATAGAGAACGAATCTCCATTGGCAGTCAGGACCAACAACCGCAGTTGGTCGTCTTCGGCCACCAACCGGCAGGCCTCGCCGAGGGCGTCAGCCATCTCCCCGTCGATTTGGTTGCCGGTGTTCGGCCGGTCCAGAGTGAGGGTGGCCACCGCGGAGGTCTTCTCAAGGATTGCGGGCCCTAGGTTTATGGACTCGACGGCGATGTCTGCCTCTCTTTTGGACACACTAGATAATTGGGATTTAATCACCAGGAAAACGGCATAGAATGTGTCCCTTAAACAACCCCTAAATACTAGGCCGGACACGCCAATCTTGACAAGGTCTTGTGCCCGTTCTACCATAGCTTGGCACTCTCGACTTGAGAGTGCTAACCTCAACTGAGTTTAATGCCGGGCAATCATACTTTCCCGGCGATATATAAGGAGGCCGCGGTGGCAAACTTTACGCCATTGGGAGAACGTGTGGTAGTGAAGCCCAGTGAGGGCGAGCAGACAACTAAGGGTGGAATCTACCTGCCCGATACCGCCAAGGAAAAGCCCCAAGAGGGCGAGGTCGTTGCAGTAGGACCCGGCAGGGTCAGTGAGGACGGCAGCCGGATTCCCATGGAGCTTGCCAAGGGAGACCGCGTGATCTACTCCAAGTTCGCCGGCACAGAATACAAGGACGGCGACGATGAGCTTTTGATCCTCCGGGAAAGCGATATCCTAGCGAAGATCAGTTAACCAAGTAAACCCAATCTGAAACTATAAAACAGGGCGGGCAAAAGCCCAGCCTTGACCTACCTACAGGAGGATCAGGATGCCAGCAAAGAAGTTGGCCTACGCCGAGGAAGCCCGGAAGGCGCTCCGTGTCGGAATCGATATTCTGGCGGATTCAGTGAAAGTCACCCTTGGACCCAAAGGCCGTAACGTGGTTTTGGACAAGTCCTTTGGCCCGCCCCAGGTGTGCAGCGACGGCGTTACCATCGCTAAAGAGATCGAACTGCCCGATGCATTTGAAAACATGGGCGCGCAGCTTCTGAAAGAGGCCGCCACCAAGACCAACGATGCCGCGGGCGACGGCACTACCACCTCCGTTGTACTGGCCCAGGCCATCATCAACGAGGGATTCAAAAACGTCACCGCCGGCGCAGACCCCATGGCCATCAAGCGTGGGATTGAGAAAGCAGTTGCGTCAGTTGTCACCGAAGTCCAGAGTATGGCCCAAGTAGTGGAAACCCGGGAGCGCATCGGCCAGGTTGCCAGCCTCTCCGCCCACGAAGAAGCCATTGGCGAGACCATCGCTGAAGCTATGGAAAAGGTCGGCAAAGACGGTGTCATCACCGTTGAAGAGTCCAAAGGCTTAGCCGACGAGATCGAATATGTAGAGGGGATGCAGATCGACCGTGGTTACATCTCCCCCTACTTCATAACCAACCCCGACCGCATGGAGTCGGTGCTGGAAGACCCCACTATCGTCATAACCGACAAGAAGATATCGGCCGTGGCCGACATGCTTCCTGCCCTGGAGAAATTGCTCCAGATCGGCAAGAAAAACGTGGTGATCATCGCTGAAGACGTGGACGGCGAAGCCTTGGCCACCCTGGTGGTGAACAAGCTCCGCGGCACCCTCAGCGTACTGGCCATCAAGGCTCCTGGCTTCGGCGACCGGCGGAAGGCCATGTTGGAAGACATCGCCATCCTCACCGGCGGCACTGTTATCAGTGAGGAGACCGGCCAGAAACTGGACACCGCAACCGTCGAAGACTTCGGGACCGCCCGGAGCATAACGGCCACCAAAGACGAGGCTACCATCGTTGAGGGCAGGGGCTCCGAAGAAGCCATCCAGGGACGGATCAACCAGATCAAAGCCCAGATCGAAGACACCACCTCTGAATTCGACCGGGAGAAGCTCCAAGAGCGGATGGCCAAGCTGTCCGGCGGCGTCGCCGTGATTAAGGTCGGAGCGGCCACCGAGATCGAGCTGAAAGAGCGTAAAGCAAGAGTCGAAGACGCCCTCTCTGCCACCCGTTCGGCGGTAGAGGAAGGCATCGTCCCTGGAGGCGGAGTCGCCCTCGTCCGCGGCAGCCGCGGCTTGGACGATTTGAAAGACATCCCTGCTGATGAGCAGGTTGGTGTCAACATCATCCGCCATTCCCTTGAGCAGCCCCTGAAGCTGATCGTTGAGAACGCCGGGTTCGAGGGCGCAGTTGTGCTCAACCAGGTGAAACAGCAGGCTGACGACTATGGTTATGACGCCGACATCGGCGAATACGGTCCCATGATGGAACGTGGTATCGTCGATCCGGTGAAAGTAACCCGGTCCGCCCTGCAGAACGCGGCCAGCGTCGCAGCCATGGTGCTGACGACTGAGTCCGTAATCAGCGAGATTCCTCAGCCCACGCCGGCCATGCCGGCCATGCCCCCGGGCGGCGGGATGGATTTCTAAAGCGCCCTTCCCGACAGAACACAGCAAACAAAACCCGCCCCGATACCATCGGGGCGGGTTTTTTGTGGGCGTCGCCAGAGGTGACGACGTGGTATATACAAGAGCGTGCCGCTATAATGCGAGGCTGCTGAAAAGCCCCAGTTTGCCCCAATCAGATAGATACGAGTCCCAATTAGGAACCGCCAATGACCAGCGCCCCCCTCAACTCCGCCGCCAAGGGCAAGGTCTACCCTTCCGCCCTAGAAGTTCTGGAAGGCATCGCCGACGGAGCGTCCGTATTGGTCGCCGGTTACGCCGGTCGCGGTGTCCCTGAGATGCTGCTTCACGGGCTAGCTGAGACCGGCGCTGCCGACCTGACGCTGGTCTGCCAGGGAACATGGCTCCCCGTAGGGGGCACGTTCGGATTAGCCGATTTGGTTGCCACTGGACAGGTCAAAAAGATGGTCTCGCCCATGCCATTTCATCCCGATGCTGGCGGTCCGGTGAAAGAATTATGGGAGTCGGGCAAGCTGGAGTTGGAGATTGTACCCCAGGGAATTTTGGCGGAGCGTCTGAGGGCCGGCGGCGCCGGTATCGGCGGCGTATTCTTGCCCACGGGCGCTAGGACCAGGTTCACCGAAGGCAAGGAACTGCGCCCCTTCGACGGCAAGGAGCACGTTCTTGAATTTGCCCTCAAGGCGGATTTCGCGCTGCTTAAAGCCAAGTCGGCAGATACCTTGGGCAACATGGTCTATGAGAGGACAGGACGCAATTGGAACCCCATCATGGCCATGGCCGCCGCGGTTACGGTGGCCGAAGTCGACCATGTGGTTGAACCGGGCGGAATCGACGCTGAGACGGTGATCACCCAAGCCATCTTCATCGACCGGCTGGTCTTGGCCGCGTAATAACAGGAGACTATTTTCAGATGCCCGGAACACCGTTAGACACCGCCAGCATGGTCCGTCGTGCCGCCCTGGAATTGTTTTCTGGTGCGGTGGTCGCTCTGGGACCTGGGATACCTTGCAACCTGCCCAAAGAATTGCCGGGCAACAGCGGCGTATGGTTTCTCGCCGACAGTGGCGCCCTGGGTATTGAAAGTTCGGGTGAAAACACTGGGGCAGTGGACTCTGGAGGCAACACCGTGTCCTTGCTGTCCGGTGGAGCCTGGACCGGCGTAGTGGACATAGCCGGCATCTTCCGGGGCGGACACACCGATATCGCAATCTTGCAGCCGTCGCAGGTAGCCGCCAGCGGCGATTTTGTGCACTGGACCACTGAAGCCACCGAGGGATTATTCGCCCCCGGCTCGGCCGTGGACATGGCCTACGGCGCCAAGACTGTGGTGGCCGTCATGCCCCACCGGTACCCCGGAGGCCGGTCAAATATCGTCGGGACATGCAGCCTACCGGTGGACGGGACTGGCTTGGTCGATATAATCATCACGGATGCTGCCGTGATAAATGTCGGCTCCGATGGTCTGGAACTGATTGAGGTAGCTCCCGGTTGGACCTCAGAAGAGATAGCCGCCATCACTGATGCGACCTTGACAATCTCTTCCGAATTGAAAGAAATGACCTTCAAAGTTCCGGCGTTTAAACCGCTCGACAAAGTCTACGCCAGCGCCGTGGATGCCCTAGAGGACCTGCCGGAAGGTTCGATCGTGAACGTCGATGGCTTCGCTGGTCCTGGCGGTATGGCCCATTACCTGATGGTAGGGCTGCGCGACTTGGGAGTTAAGGGCTTGCAGTTGATCAGCAACACGGCTGGGGTCGCCCGGGTGAGTGGTTTTGGAGCGCCCAATATCATCGACCACAGTATCCTGGTAGAGAACAACCAAGTGGCCAAGGCCACGGCTTCCTACCCGGTTTCACCGTCGGTGTCCCGCCTCAGCGCTTTCGAAGAGGCCTACAACCGTGGCGAGACCGAGCTGGAAGTTGTGCCCCAGGGAACGTTGGCTGAGCGATTGCGCAGCGGCGGGGCCGGGATAGCGGCGTTCTACACCCCTACCGGAGCCGGGACCCTATTGGCTGAAGGGAAAGAAGCCCGTAACATCGGCGGTAAAGACTACATACTTGAGACCGGGCTGCGGGCCGATTACTGCATCATCCGGGGCCACAAGGCCGATACCCTGGGCAACGTGGTCTACAAAGGGACATCCCGGAACTTCAATCCAGTGATGGCCACCACCGCCAAGATTGTGGTGGTGGAGGTAGATGAGATCGTGGAGCCGGGCCAACTTGGACCGGAAGAGATCGTCACCCCCGGACTATTCGTTGATCGCATAGTCCTTCGGCCTCCCGATTTCTCTGCCTATCTATGACCGGACTCCAATTCTAAGAATGGGACCAACCGATGACATCGTTAGCCGATAAAGAGCGTTTGCCCAGGGAGATCGTCGCCATGCGGGTGGCCAAAGAGCTGCCCGACGGCTCCTATGTGAACCTGGGCATCGGTATCCCCACACTGGTATCCAGCTTCGTGCCCGAAGGCCGGACCGTCTTCTACCACAGCGAAAGCGGCATCCTCAATTGTGGCCCAATCGCCGAAGAAGGGGATGAAGACATCGATCTGATCAACGCCGGCGGCCAGTACCTACAGCCCGTTGGCGGCATGTCGTTCTTCGACTCTGCGGAGGCGTTTGCCATGATCCGGGGCGGCCATGTGGACGTGACGGTTCTGGGATCTCACCAGGTGTCGGCCACCGGAGACCTGGCAAACTGGATGCTGCCTCAGCGGGGCGTGGGGAACGTAGGCGGCGCTATGGACTTGGCTACCGGGGCTGCGGGGGTCATCGTAGCCATGGAGCACACCGACCGGATCGGGGAACCAAAGATCGTTGAGGAATGCACATTCCCTCTGACCGGCAAAGGATGTGTCTACCTGATAGTCACCGACCTGGCAGTGATCGAGTGCGACGGCAAAGGACTGACTTTGATCGAAGTTGCTCCGGGTTGGACGCCGGAAGAGGTGCAGCAATTGACCGGCGCCAAGCTGACTATATCTCCGGACGTTGGGGAGTTCCAACTCTAGTTATTATCCTTCGATGTAGAGCAATTGCGTATCGACGACCACGAATCTGGTGTCGATGAGTTGAGCTGTTTCGGTAGCTGTGTCGAAGACCAGCAACGGCCGATCTCCACCTTGGTAGAAGGGTTTGATCAACAAATAGCCACCGTCGGCACCGATCATCGAGTCGAACCCGATGATCTGATTGTCAGAAGCCGGCGCCCAAAAGCAGCGCAGCCTTCCAGATTTTAAAAAAGGAGACTTTGTTTGATGTGATCCCTTGTGCCATGACGCCTCTCAAGAGGATCTTCCCTTCATCCAATCATCGGCTGGAATGCCTGTTAAAACAACGCCGCACCAAGATTCCGTGCCGGCCGTCACACGATTTTTAACGATTTTTACGTCGTAAAGTCCCCTTTAGAAAAGAGGAATTCGAGGCTGATTTCTTCGTTGACACCCCTCGAGGCCGGTGCTATTCTTTCGGTAACAGAGCGGTAGATACGTTCTGGCGGGAGCTTGGGTAAGCCAGGCTGAGAGGGCGGCCAAAATCGCCGCCGACCGTCTGTACCTGACCCAGGTAATACTGGCGCAGGGATTAGACGCAACAGCAGACTTACCAAGCAGCCTCCAGGCTAGATACCTGGTGGCTTTTTTGTAGCCCCCGGAAAGGAGATTGGACCTGATGTCCGATGAGCTAGTGATTGGCGGAAAGACATTTAACTCCCGCCTCATAGTCGGGACCGGCCGTTACCGAACCATGGAGGAGATGGTGGCGGCGGTTGAGGCTTCCGGGACCGAGATGATTACGGTGGCTATTCGCCGCCTGGACCTGGACGACCCCACCAGCAAGACCCTGCTGGACTACATAGACTGGAGCAAGTACCAGATACTGCCCAATACGGCCGGTTGCGCCTCAGTTGAAGAAGCGATGTTCGTCGCCAAGCTGGGCCGTGAAGTGGGCCAGACCGACTTCGTGAAACTGGAGGTCATCCCCGACCCAAATTACCTGTTCCCCGACGGCGCCGCCACCCTGGAGGCCGCCCGCCTTCTCGTGGAAGACGGGTTCAAGGTGCTGCCCTACATCCACGCCGACCCGACACTGGCCAAGAACTTGGAAGACGTGGGATGCGTGGCTGTGATGCCCCTGGGTTCGGCGATCGGCTCGGGCCAGGGGATACACACCGCGGAAGAGATCAAGATCATCATCGAGCAGGCCAACATCCCAGTGGTCGTGGACGCAGGGCTGGCAGTCCCGTCTGACGCATCCCAGGCGCTTGAGATGGGGGCTGATGCCGTACTGGTGAATACCGCCATCGCTCAAGCCCAGGACCCGGGCCTGATGGGTACTGCTTTCAAGCAGGGCGTGGCGGCGGGCCGCAACGCCTATCTGGCGGGACGTATCGGGGTGCGCCGCGAGGCCATCGCCAGCAGTCCCACCACCGATGTGCCCCAGCCCGTGCCGGCCACCAGCTAATCCGGTGACTAGATCCCTGCCCCTACCGTGCCTATGTCTGGTCACTGACCGCAACGTGACCTCCGGCGATCTGGTAGAACGAGTGACCGAAGCGGTCTTGGGCGGCGTTGACCTAGTGCAACTAAGGGAGAAGGACCTCTCCGACGAACGATTGCTGGAATTGGCCGGGACTTTACTGGAGGCCATCCGCGGGAGGGCCAAACTGATCGTGAATGAAAGCGCGGAAGTGGCCCTGGCTGCCGGGGCCCAGGGAGTCCAATTGGGCGAAGCTGGGCCGCCGGTGAGCGAGGCCCGGAAGACCCTCGGCAGCGACGCCCTGATCGGAAGGTCGGTCCACTCGCTGCAGTCGGCGACACAGGCCGAGGCCGACGGTGCTGACTTCCTATTGGTCGGCACCATGTTCGCTTCCCGGTCTCATCCCGGAGAAGCGCCCTCAGGTCCTGGGCTCATGCGGGAGGTATCGGCCGACACCCGCGTGCCCCTCATCGGCATCGGGGGAATCACCCCGGAGAATGCCGCCGAGGTGATAGAGGCAGGAGCGTCCGGGGTTGCTGTGATCACCAACATACTGGCGGCCCAGGATCCGCAAGCCGCCGCGGCAAAGTTGAAAGAAGCGATCTGCGTAGAATGGCGGGTGTCTGAAAACCCGGCCGATGTGCGATAGGCCAGTCTAAATCATGATCAATCTAACAGTGAATGGAAAACCCCGCCCCATAGATGCTAGCGTGGACCTTGAAACCTACCTGATGTCGTTCGGCCTGAACCTGCAGTTTGTGGCGGTTGGGTACAACGGGGAAGTCATCAGGAAGGAAAAGTACGCCGGCCTGACATTGAAAGATGGCGACGTTCTGGAGATCGTGCGGCCCGTGGGCGGCGGTTAGGCCCAGACTGACTTGGCTGACCCAAATCTCAAATGGCTATCAGTCGTCGATCGACCGGTAGAAAAATCGTCGTTATGACTGAGCCATTATCAGTAACCAACGAAATAATAGACCCCTTGTTGGCGGATCTAGTGACGGGCAACCAGGACAAGGTTGTCGGCTGGATGAAGGGCGAACCGGGCGCTTGGGGGTTTCTGGCAGGACAGGCTGTGTATGCCGTGCGGACGCATGTCGGCCGAAGTTTAGGCGACATGGAACGAAGGCTGGTCTGGAGCCGCATGTGGTGGTGGCTGGAACAAGTGAAAGCCAGGACCAACAACCCTTTCTAGCAGGGCGATCAAGGCCCAGATGAAAATCCGGCCTACGGAAAACCGCCATGCCGTTGCAGTCGTATATACTGGCTTTGAGAGATTCGCAGTGAAAGGCTGCGGTCAGGCCTTATATCTGCGAAAACATGCCCGATCCCATAATTACCGCCACCGGTATACATAAAACCTACGACACCGGCACCGTCAAAGTGAACGCCTTGCGGGGGGTTGATCTGACTGTGGAACGCGGTGAGATGGTCGCCATCATGGGCCCCAGCGGCTGTGGCAAGACCACCATGTTGAACTGCCTCTCCGGACTGGACGAGATCGACTCCGGTCAGGTGGTGATTGACGGCGTCGTGCTACATGACCTACCCGACGACGAGCGGAGCGACTACCGCGCCCGCTGGATGGGATTCGTTTTCCAACTCTACAATCTGCTTCCCGTATTGTCGGCTGTCGAGAACGTGGAGCTCCCCCTGTTAGTGTCCGGAACCAAGCCGGCGGAGTCCCGCAAAAGGTCCATGGACCTTTTGGAAATGGTGGGACTGAGCGACCGGGCTCAGCACCTTCCCGGCGAACTCTCCGGTGGACAGCGCCAGCGGGTGACCATCGCCCGGGCCTTGGTCAACCAACCGTCCATCGTCTGGGCTGACGAACCCACCGGCGACCTGGACAGCGAGACGGCGTCGGAGATCATGGACCTGATGTGCCAACTTAACGTCGAGAATGGCCAGAGCTTCGTATTGGTGACTCACTCGGCGGATGTTGGCGACCGGGCCCACCGCATCGTCCGCATGCGGGACGGCGAGATCGTGGACGACGGTAATGGGCAGTCCCCTTAGGTTGGTTGCCGGGACGGGTTAGGTTAACGCATTACATTCACCCTCATCCTCACCTTCTCCCAAAAAGGAGAAGGAACAGTCCCCTCTCCCGCCGCAACGGGGGAGGATTAGGGTGGGGGCGCTGCTCGGGGAAAGTCGATTCAGAGTCGGAGCAGGAGGCCGCGCCAGGTAGTAGATGGAAGAACTGTTCGGCGTCTCCATGGACATCATCATGGTTGTCCTGTTGGCGATTTTCCTGCCGGTGATCGCCATCGTGGCTGTTGTCGCCTGGCGCAACCCCGTCATGTTCAAGTTGGGACTGCGCAACGTGCCCCGCCGCAAATCTCAGACCGCCCTGATCATCGTGGGAATCATGATGAGCACCCTGATCATGGCGGCCGCCTTCGGCACTGGCGACTCCATCACTTACTCCATCCGCAAGAATGCCATCGACGCCCTGGGGACCATCGACGAGATCATCGTCTCGGCCCGGGCTGATGAATCGGATACCATCGGCAGCTTCAATTACTTCCCCGAGCAACGCTACGAACAGCTGAAGGTTGAGCTGGCGGACATGGAAACCGTCGATGGACTGGCCCCCGGCATCGGCGAGTTTGCACCCACCATCAACACCAGGACGCAGTTGAGCGAAGGCCAGATGCAGGTTACCGGGGTGGACCCCGATGCCTTAGACGGCTTCGGCCGCTTCCATCTAAAGGACGGCCAAGAGGTCCGGCTGGAGACCCTGGGCCCGAATGACGCACTGATCAACGAGGAGGCGGCCGACGAGCTGGACGCCGTGGTCGGGGATGAGTTGGTGACTTTCATAGCCGGCTCCAGCGTAAAGTTCCGGGTCCAAGGCATAGTGGATAGCGGCGGACTGGCGGGGCAGGGGTCTACACTGCTGGTGCGGTTGGACCGGGCCCAGGAGATTTTCGGGAGGGAAGGCCTGATCAACTCCGTGGCCGTTTCCAACAGGGGCGGCGTCTTCGCAGGCGCTGAGGTGAGCGATGAGGTTACCGACGCACTCAGGGTCTTGTTCGCCGACCGGGCCATTGCCGCGCAGCTTCAGACTCTGCTAAACCGCATCGAAGTCATCGAGCAGATCGACCTCTTGAGGCTCCCTTCCGGCGGGGAATTGGCCGACGATCTGGGCGAACTGGTCAAGGGGCTCGGGGAATCAGGGCTGTCAGATGCGTTCATCGGCGCGCTGGCCGATGAGGATGTCCAAGAAGAGGTGCTGAACGCCGTAGGAGACGCCGAATTGCCCGAAGTGGAGCGCCAGGCCAGCACCCTCTTCGCCGGTCTAGCTGAGTACCGGGTGTTGGACATCAAGAAACAGATACTGGACCAGGCCGACCAAGCCGGTTCCGGCGTGACCAGCATCTTCATCATCATGGGACTATTTTCCATCATGGTCGGGGTGCTGCTGATCTTCTTGATCTTCGTCATGCTGGCGGCGGCCCGACGCGCCGAGATGGGGATGGCCCGGGCCGTAGGCGCCAAACGGCGGCACCTGGTCCAGATGTTCATCTTTGAGGGCACCGCCTATTCGCTGGTTTCGGGCGCGGTGGGAGTGTTGCTTGGCTTGGGCGCCAGCACCGTGATCGTCTTCGCGGTCAACCGGATCTTCCAATCGGGCGGCACCGGAGCGCCGGAGAACTTCACGATGTTCGCCCACTTCGAGATCCGAAGCGCCGTCGTCGCCTACTGCCTGGGAATGGTGATCACGCTGGCCACCGTTGGGATATCCGCCTACCGCGTCAGCCGTCTGAACATCGTGGCGGCGGTCCGGGGACTGCCTCCTCCGGTCCAGCGGTCGGATACCCCATTTCGGACTAGACTGCTTGCACCGCTACGGGTGTTCGGCCGTCCGGTCATTCTGGCCGGGACGGGAGCCTGGGCTTTGGTCAGGCTGGACGGCAGCCGCGGAATCGGCCTGTTGCTCGAGGCGGTCTGGGCCGGTTTGACATCGCCGTTGGCATTTTTCGGCGCGGTGATTCAGGCCCTATGGGTGCCCATGAGCCACGGGTGGCTCACGGCTGTAGTCGGAGTCTTGTTCACCTGGCTTGGCACGTCATCCGACGAGGCCGCCCCACTGCGCATCGGCATCACACTGGTGATCGTCGGCGTGGGACTGTCCATCAGGACATTCTCCCACCGCATCGGGCTCCGGGCCGACGTGGGAGACCGCATCGCTTATACGTTCATGGGTGTGGGAAACTTGGCATTCTGGGTGCTGCCTTTCAGCGCCCTGCGTTCGATCTTTGGTGACATCGAAGGCGGAATCGAGATGTTCTTCATCTCCGGCATCGCCATGGTGGCGGCGGCGGTCTGGACGGTGATGTACAACGCCGATCTGCTCTTGAAGTTACTGACATTCGTCACCAGCCCATTCGGCCAGCTCCGGCCTATATTGGTGACTGCCGCGGCTTATCCGATGGCCGCCAAGTTTCGGACCGGTCTCACCCTGGCGATGTTCGCGTTGGTCATCTTCACCCTGATCGTGATGTCGATCCTAACCGAGGCCTTCAGTGCCGCCGTGGGCGACTCCGACAGAGTGGCTGGCGGCTGGGACATCCAGGCCACGGTCAATTTCAACACGCCCATCGATGATATCCGCGCGGCCATCGACGAAAAGCCCGGCCTCAACAACGAGGACATCACGTCCATCGGCGGGTACACGACCATCCCCGTGGAAACCCGGCAGGTGGGCGCCGACGAGCAGCGGTGGCGGTTCTACGCCATCAGGGCCGCCGATGACCAGTACCTTCGGGAGACCGGGGCCAACCTGAAATTGTTCGACGCCGAGTACGGTGAAACCCAAGAGGACATCTGGGCCGCGGTTATGGAGGACTCGAACTTGGTGGTGGTCGATTCTCTGGTGGTGCCGTCTCGCGGCGGGTTTGGCAACGACGAGATACCATTCGAGCTTGAAGGTATCTTCTACGAGGAC
>VFHF01000257.1 GCA_009392095.1 SAR202 cluster bacterium | reverse complement strand
GGCAGCCTGGAACGTGGTCACGTCGCTCAATCAGAACCAGGCCGCCAACTATGGCCAGGCCCGCTCTCGATCCTTCTGAACTACGCTATGAGAAGGCCCACGAGTTCATCGAGGTATGCCAACAATTATGGAATAGCTGAGACGAAGATGCGGTGGTTATGGACCGGGAGAACGGAGTCTTCGCCGATGTCTCAAAGGTCCACCGGATCGAGCACCAAGGCCGTTTCTATAGATCTCGGCGTCCACTGAACCTTGGATCTCTACTAGCCAGTCAAGATTGGATTGGTTAGTTAGGCTTGACATTGCATATCACGATAGTTTATATCTTCTCTCAGATTCATTTAGATTCCGAATCTATACGTTGTAAAACGTGTATATATACTAGAAAGTCTGTCTACCGTTTACTTAGTATCATTCTCGCAATACGACACGGAACTCATATAAGCGAAACATATTCGAGGTCGGATAAAGCAAACTGGGAAGCGTCCCAGTTCACCCACAAGGATTCTTAAAATCCTGCCAAGTCTAAAGAATTCGGAGGCTACGACATGAAATGGTCCATCTTAATGAACCCTGCACTACTGATTTCGATACTCTTGGTGTTTCTTGTGGCATGTGGCTCTGATTCCACAGCTCCAACCAAATCCGAGCCTGCGGCTAAGCCCGCTGCTAAAACCAGCAGTGCAGCACCGACGGCGAAACCTAAGGCGGCAGACAAAGCCCCTGTCGTACAGGACAACAGAACCGATAAAAGCTTGCACGTAGTTATAACGCCGATGCCCCAGGACACATTCTTGCCATGGAAGGCATCGCAAAGCGGACATTTGGTTTTTCGGCCGATAATCGAAAATCCAGCTACCATCAAACCCGAAACCGGTGTTTCTAAGGTCTATCCCCAATTGTTCACCGAATGGGAAATAAGCCCCGATGGACAAGATTACACCTTCCAGATACGCAAAGGTGTGAGGTTCCACGACGATCAGTGGGGAGAGTTCACAGTCGACGATTTCATCTACAACGTGGACTCATCTACTCAAGAGGGTAGCCTTACCGGTTGTGCTGCGAGCGTTAAAGCGTTCATGGGAGCTGACTCGGCCACTCAGATGAAGGCCAATGGCGACTTGAAAATAATAGATGATTACAATTTCACGATGCACCTGGCACGACCCCAGGTAGACCTGATGTCCTGGTGGATGAACGTGCTAATGGTGCCTTGCGCGCAGAGCTTCAGTTCGGCCCAGTTCGCGGCCGAAGGAGAGTCTATGTACGAGACCGGGCCTTCGGGTACCGGCGCTTACCAATTTACGAGCCGCGTGCTGAACGAATACGCAGAGATGGAAAGGGTTCCCTACGACCACTGGCGGGTGAACCCAGATTTCAAGACCTTGAAGATAAGCACGGTACCCGAAGAGGCGACCCGTCTAGCAATGCTACTGGCTGGGGAGGCAGACCTAGCAGACCTCTCTAAAGCCATTCATGACTCGGCCACGGACAAAGGGATGGTGGTGTTTGAAAGCCCCTTACCGGCCGTTGGTCTCACCATATTGCCCCTTGGCCAATACTCAGTCTCTAAAGTGAACTACAATCCGGACGATGAGCCCTGGACTCAAACAGGCGAGACCGGCCGCCTGGTCAGAGAGGCCATGAATCGCGCCATCGACCGGGAACCCATAATCAATACCCTCTTTAAGGGCCGGGGCGTGCCCATGTACAACACCATCTTCCATCAGACCCTAGAAGGTTGGAGTGATAGGTGGGAAGAAGAATTTGAGGCGAAATATGGCTACGATCCAGAACTAGCCAAGAAACTCCTAGACCAGGCCGGATACCCAGGAGATTCTAATGGTCAGAACCGGTTCAAGATGGAGGTCCGCCAGTCTAGTCTGCCAGGCCTACCGGAGGTGATTGAGGTCGCCCAGACCGTTATGCAGAGCCTCCAGGCAATCGGAATTGATGCCTACATCAAAGAGACTGAGTTCGGCAAGGCCTTGGAAGAATTCCGCGACCGTCACGACGCCCATTACCTGCTGCCGGTAAGGCAGACAATAAGGCCTCTTGCGGCCAACATGCGCATCTATTATTACACCGGGCCAACGGATGCGGAGAAAGCGCGACCCACAAGAGGAGTCTTGTACATGGAGAGTGAAGTAGCGGACCGCGTATACGAGCAGATGCTCAGTGAAACAGACATGGATATTCGAAATAAGATAAGCCAGGAACTCGGCGACTACATCTACGACGAATACCAAACGATCCCTGTTGTGAATATTAAGGCGACCATAGTAGGTAATCCTGACGTTGTGGAAGACTACAGTTTCGGTGGGGTAACGGGAGTGTTCTTCAACATGGAGAACATTAAAGCGGTGCGTTAAGGAAGCTGCGTCGTATCCATTGGGGGAAAACTAGGACTTCCTCCAATGGATACATAGCGGGTGACGGAGCAGTTGCCAATGGTCTTACTCGCAAAGAATATCGGCCTCAGCTCTGGTGTCTCCGGATGATAGTAGAAGGGCCCTGAAGATCCAACAGGCTTCACCTGGGTTAGTGCTCTGGGATAGGTTGAGAGTTAGTAATGCAACGGTTCATTCTTATTCGATTCGTCCAGGCGATGATAGCCGTGCTTGTGGTCAGTGTAATCGTCTTCTCGCTATCGCATCTCTCAGGCGACCCACTGACGACCATCATGCCCATGGGGGATGTGGAACCGGAAGACATCGAGGCTCTACGAGCAAAGTGGGGCCTGGATAAACCTCTACATATCCAATACGGTCTCTTTCTGGGGAACGCCGTTCGCGGGGATTTTGGCGAGTCCTACGCCTTCGGAGGCCAGACCGCCATGGGGATGGTTCTACTTCGGTTCCCTGCCACCCTCCAGTTAGCAGGCGCAGCGCTGGTTCTCACCATCGTCATTGGATTGCCCTTGGGGGTGATCACTGCGGTAAGAAAAGACGGCTTTATGGACTACCAGGGAAAGGCTATCGCTTTCCTGGGCCAGGCGATTCCAAACTTCTGCCTGGGAATAGGCCTCATGTGGTTTTTCGCCGTGTGGTTAGGTTGGTTACCTACGTCAGGCAAAGGAGGACTGGACCATCTGATAATGCCTGCCTTCACCCTAGCTCTGTTCCAGGTGGCCGCTTTATTACGTCTGACCCGTTCTTCTATGCTAGAAGTGTTGGATACTGAGTTCATCAAAATGGCACGGATCAAAGGGATACCTGAATGGAAGGTGATCTGGAAACACTGCCTTCGTAACGCTTTCATAGCTCCGCTGACGTATTTTGCCATCATAATAGGATCCTTCTTCACCGGAACCGTAGTGGTCGAGACAGTTTTTTCATGGCCCGGAGTGGGTCAGCTGGCGGTGAACTCGGTTTTTGCCCGGGATTTCCCGACTCTGCAGGCGGTTGTGATTCTAGGTTCGTCAATCTATATAGCAGCCAATTTTATAGTGGATATCATGTATGCCTACCTCGACCCAAGGATCCGTTATACCTAGGGAAAACGCGTCAACCAATAGGGGTGTAGCGGCATGTCGTTGAACTCAATCGGAACCGATAATGCACGGTCCCCAAGGCTGATGCTCATTCGCCTTTGGCGGAGAGTCAGAGAGGCTCGGCGTTTGCCTCTCATCCCATCGGTATTGTTGCTTGTTGTCGTCATAATTCCAGCTGTTTTTGCTGGCCAGATTGCGCCTCACAGCCCGGATACAGGCGATCTTAACGACCGATTGCTGCCACCAGCTTGGGTAGGCGAAGTAATAAAGTACAAGACGGTCGTTGAAAAGGTCAACCGCGAAAATCGCATGAACGAGATCTTACTCAAGGATGCTGAGCGCCGAGTCAAGATAGGGGACGGTACCATTACCGGTGGCGGACAAAACGTCCAGGTAGGGGATCAGCTAGAGATATTATCTAGAAAGGCAGGTAGCACAAAGTACCTACTCGGAACTGATAAGAATGGCATGGACATTTTCAGCCGCTTGATATATGGGGCTCGCTTGGCCCTAGTGGTCTCCTTGTTGGGCATCGTCGTATCAGGAATCATAGGCTCTTCCCTCGGAATCATAGCCGGGTATTATGGAGGGATACTGGATGCCATCATTATGCGGATGGTGGATGTCTCACTTTCTATCTCCTTGGTTCTGATCGCCTTAGTGTTGGCTGCCGTTCGTGGTCCCAGTATCGAGAACGTGTTGATTGTGATATGTCTGTTCTTATGGTCTCGCTACGCTCGGCTAATCCGAGGTGAGACATTGCAACTAAAATCCCAAGATTTTATCGCAAGAGCTCAGGTCTCAGGGGCTTCCAATTTCCGAATCATGTACAAGCACATATTTCCCAACCTAGCGAATACCATTATCGTGCTTGCCACCCTCCAGATCGGTTTTGTCATCATTCTAGAGGCTAGTCTCAGCTTCTTGGGAGCCGGGGTTCCTCGGCCCAATCCGGCCTGGGGTCTAATGGTGGCCGATGGACGGGAGTTACTGAGTAACGCATGGTGGGTGTCTCTGGTGCCTACGGTGGCTATCGTATTAACGGTATTGTCTATAAACCTATTAGGTGATTGGGTACGAGATTGGCTAGATCCCAAACAAAGACAGATCTAGTTAAGCATTGCAGGCTAACTAAAGACTAGGCGGAGACTCAAATAGACTACGTAGATAAGCGACTCCAGTTTCATCAGTAATGTGGTTGATGAACGCGCCACACCCATCCCGTCACCCGTGATTTGCCCTTGGTGCGGGGCTGAAGCCCAAACACTCGGCCGGAACTGCCAAATCTGTGGCAAGTTGATCTCGGAGTTGCCCGAGTGGGCAGTTACCGGAGAGGAACCTAGTCACGCTCTGCTCAGCATGGTGAGACTGAGACG
>VFHF01000256.1 GCA_009392095.1 SAR202 cluster bacterium | reverse complement strand
CTACCTCGGCTAATTTCCGGACCCATGTTTCGATTCCGGAAACACTGATACCGGAGGGTAACAAAAGTAGGGTATCGGGAGATGGACTAGAGTCGAACGATACCGTACACCAAGATTCCAAAACATTTTCCCGATTGTCGTAATGCTAGATCGGCTTTAGTTTGTAACGTATAAAAAATAGGGCATCTCACTCAAATAGCGGGCCTTGGTATGAGATAGGTTCAGGTGCCTGCCCCTTGGCAAGCTGAAACCCTAGCCTATCACCTGGTGGCCCTGAACTTGATGCTCAGGACTTTGCCAACCACGGCGGCCAGATCTTCCGGCAAAGGGGAGGGCGTAAAGTCGCTTCCCGGGCACTGCGCCATCCCTTGGAGTTCCTCAGGGCTGAGGACGTGGCGTGCGATGATCTCCATATCGCCGAACCCGGTTGCCTGTATTAGACCTAGATACGGTCCTTCCTCCATCGCTCCGCCCAGGCAACCAGCCCAGGTGCCCTGGAACCTCGTTCTAAGGTCTGGCTCCAACTGGCATGAGGTAACTATGTCGGAGATGGCGATCCGCCCACCCGGCCTGAGCACCCGGAACGCTTCGCGGTAGACGGCTTCCTTGTCGGGAACCAGGTTGATGACGCAGTTGGAGATGACGGCGTCCGCGCCACCGTTGGGTAAAGGCAGCGACTCGACGTTCCCCGGGGCAAGCTCCACGTTCTCCAGGCCGGACTCTTCAACACACAGCCTGGCGCGCTCAAGCATCTCCGGCGCGAAGTCCACGCCCAGCACCCTGCCACCTGGGCCGACCCGCCGGCCAGCAAGGATGAGGTCTATTCCACCCCCGCAGCCCAGGTCGGCAACTGTTTCCCCCTCCTGGAGCCTTGCAAACGAGGTCGGGTTCCCGCAGCCCCTGGAGAGGGCGAGGGCAAGGGGCGGGATAGAGGCCAACTCCTCCTCGGAGTAAAGCCCGTGGTCAGGAGCGTAGCCCGAACCGGGCTGTGGCTGAAGGCATCAAGGTGTCGCCCCATGTGCCAGCACTGCCACAGCAAAGCGGCCGTACCGTTCGCTGACCAACTGCTTGACTAGGTCGCTTTTCATGAGTCCCCGGCCCTCCTGGTAACGTTTGTTCGCATATTGTAGTAGATAATTGTCTATCTTTCCCATTTTGGCTGACCCCCAGCCGAACCGATTGGAGGCCCGCATTTTAAGCACGCCCTGTGGGTGGGCGTCAATTTAAGATTCGGGGCATTATGGGCCCTGGGTCTAGGCCAACTTACGCATCCACGACTCGATTCCGAAAACACCGATGCCTGAAGGGAATAAAAATAGGGTATTAGGAGTTGGAGTAGAGTCGAACTATACCGAGGACGGAAACTAGCTGTATTGCTAATCTGGTATTGATTTCTGGTTACATCTCGTCCTATATGGTCGGTCCCCGACGACCGTGTATTTCCTTTTATCAGAGTAAAATAGCTCTGCCTTATTCCCGTGAAACAATCTTGGAGCCAGGAGGGGACTATGCCAGACCTGACCTCGATGTCCGCCGCGGTAGGAGCGTTGCTCAAGGAACGGCAACAAACCGTCGCTGTGACAGAATCGTCTTGCGGTGGATTGATTTCCGCGTCACTGGTGGCCGTACCAGGTTGCTCGGCCTTTTTTGTGGGAGGCGCCACCATCTATACCCGTACCGCTCAGTACGGTCTCCTTCATGTGGCTGAGTCTGCGTTTGAAGGGATTCGGTCCAGTAGCGAACCGTATGCGCTGATGAATTCCAGGAACGTGCGCGAGGCGTTGGGAACCACCTGGGCATTGAGCGAGACCGGCGCCAGTGGGCCCACCGGGAACAGTCACGGTGATGATCCAGGTCACTCCTGTATGGGCGTGGTCGGTCCCGTTGAACGGTCGATTACCGTCGAGACTCGCGTTGCCGACCGGGAGGCGAACATGTGGATTTTCGCCAAGGCGGCATTGGAGTTGCTGGAAAAGTGCATACGGGAGTCTGCCTGACGCTACGAAGGTCCCATGTCGGACGATCCGCGTTTATATCATGAGCTTGCAGCAGCCTGTGGCCTCTGGTCTGCCCTGCCTCTGGGCCCCATTTGCGCTGAGTGACATCAAAACAGGGCTTCGTAATCAGTTGGTGCGCCAATATTCGCTAGATGTACATCTAGCGGTAGAAGAGGGCGTCACCGCTTCGCTCAGTCAGCTGTGAGACGCTCGAAGGATGTCTTGGGGAAAGAAGCCATCAGAGCTGCCTTGCTCTCTGAGCGGTTCACGAAACCGTGCTTCACTCCTGCCGGGGCTAAGACGGTGTCACCTGGGCCCAGCGTGACCACTTCGTCTCCCAGCACCGCCTCTAGTGTCCCTTCAACGATGACCATCGCTTCTTCCGTGTCCGGATGAATATGGGTGGTGACCCTGGCACCAGGTTCGATCTCAAGATGCCCCACCCACAGGGATTCGGCACCGTGGCTGGCATCCACCAGGATGGTCCTGGGGATACCTGGATAACCCTCTTCCGTCTTGGCGTTGGCTCGGTACAAGATAGGCATCAGTTCACCTCTTTCATCGGTAATATATCAGCTACTACTGGCTTATATGAAAAGCTGTGGTTTTTAGGTGCTAGGTGGTATGGAGATTTGGGGGTTTTGTACAAGAGTTTGACAGAAATTATGGGTCACACTGCCTGATAGAGCTTGTGCGCGCCTTGGTTTGATGGGCGCAATC
>VFHF01000255.1 GCA_009392095.1 SAR202 cluster bacterium | reverse complement strand
ACCATGTTGTCGTACCCGGAATACAGGACCCAATCGAGGTCGATACCCCGCCGCCGGAACAACTTCTCAAGACCCTCAAAGACTTCCATGTGGTTGGGTGTAGCGGTGCCGCCTAATCTGACCATGTCGGACCTCTCACTGGGGCGATTGGGAACCACTGGGAGTGTTGAAGAATTATATCAGCAATCAATTCGCTCTGGCCGTTGGGTATTAACCAGCTTCTCTGGCGCGGGTAAAACCGCGTCTCGATTGCCAACGCCCTGCATTCTAGAAGACCATTACGGTCTTTCTACAGGCTCGTTTTGCCTGTGGCTAGGACTAGGTATTAGTACGTAGTCCTCATCTGTTTTTTTCGTTCGGTGGGCCCGTCTCAAAAATACGGCACCTAACAACAAACCGGACAATTATTAAGGAACTAAAAATGCAAAACACTAACGTGACGACACAATCGAGTACTGGGATTCTACCGATCAAAAATTCATGTGGTCCTGGCCGGCCTGCTGCTGGTCGGGGTGTTAGCAATGACCGCAACATTTAGCTCGGTCTCAGCGGACGCAGGGCACGTCCATAAAGTCCGCGGGCTCCTATACCGTTGCTCCCCCGGTCTTGTCGGGCGCGCCAACGACGGAAAACTGCGTGACAACCATCGCAGGTACTATAGACGTGACAACGATTGGTGCTCAGACGGGGGTCGGGGCAGTGGATTCCTCTTGCACCCTAGGCACAGGCGCCAGAGGGGTCAACGAATGCAGAGGGTCGTTCCTCTTCGACGGCACCATCCACGGCAAAACCGGCACCTACAGGGCGGACATGTTTGACTGAACCGCCGGTGGCGAGGATGCCTTCACTTCCGCCAAATTCCAAATGGTGAGAAGGAGTGGGACCGGTGGATTTTCTAACCTCATCACGCTTGGAGGAGACCTCCTCCGCTACGAAGCTGCGGGAACGGTCGGAGCCCTTGTCGGCGAGCTAGAATTCGAGGTGGTCGTGATTCCGCCCAGCACTCTCACTGAGTTCACCGTGAGTAAGCTGTTCGTTATGGAAGCTGAGGGGAACTATCACAATCGAGGAGTTGGTCGCCTAACCCAATCTGAGAGCCACGTCTAAGTAGGCCACAGTCAGAAATTCACAAACTAACACTAAATGAGTGGGAAGGGTAACCCGTCTCCCCATCCGGGTTGTCACCAAAATTCGAAGAGCCACTCCGGTTGCACGGGGTGGCTCTTTCGTTTCCTATAACCGAAGCTTTAGCTCAGACTTTAGACGACGCTGGCGATGGCGTGGTCCAGTATATCGGCCGCTTCATCTAGTTGGGCTTCCGTGGTGGTAAACGGCGGCACGAACCGGAACACGGAGCCTTTCCGGCGCACGCTCAAGATCAATCCATCCTCCAGGCATTGCCGCCCGATGGCCCGGCCTTCATCAAAGGCCGGCTTGCGGGTGACCCGATCGGTCACAAGCTCGATCCCTTGCAGCAGGCCGCGGCCTCGGATATCTCCTATGATGTGATGCTTCTGAGCCAGCCGGTTCATATGCTCCCGCCAGTAGGCGCCGATGCGCTGCGAGACGTCAACCAGCATCTCCTCCAAGACGATGTCTATGCTTGCGATGGCGGCGTTGCACGGCAGGGGATCGTTGGAATGAGAGTGCCCCACCACCAACCCGGAGGCCGAGACTTTCTCCTCTATCTCATCAGTGGTGATTGTAGCGCTGATGGACACGCCTCCTCCGAAATGCTTGGATATGGTGAAGATATCAGGAACAACACCTTCGTGTTCAAAACCCCACATCGAGCCCAGCTTGGCCAGGCCGGTCTGGGCTTCATCCACGATCAACAAGGCGCCTCGCTCTTCGCATCGGCGCTTCAGTTCCTGTAGCCATCCTTCGGGCAGGTCTATGACGCCGCCGGCGCTGAACAGAGGCTCGGTAATCACGCCCGCCAACTGGCCGTCTGCCTGGGCGTCCAGAAGGTCAAAACTGGTATTTAGGCAGGTATAGTTGCAGCCGCCCCGGTCCTTGCAGTACTCGCAGCGGTATTCGTACGGCGCCAGGATGGGGTAGTGACCCGGAGCGTAAGGGCCGTAGCCCTCATGCCATCCGGAGAAGGTCACGGCTCGGGTGGAATCGTTCATGCCGTGGAAACTGACCGCCGGGCTGGCGATCTCATACCCGCCAGTGAACCGCTTGGCAATGGCCATAGCCGCTTCGTTGGAGTCGCTTCCAGACGTTAGGAACATGGAACGGTCCATGCCCCCCGGGGTGATCTCAGCCAGTCGGCCAGCCAGGATGATCTCCCGGTCGTTGAACATGCTCATGTGGCTATGTATCAACGTCTCGCCGCTTTCATGAAGCGCCTGCACGATGCGGGGATGGTTGTGGCCCAGGGCGCCGCACATCTGACCCGAGTTGAAATCCAAGTACTCTTTCCCATTCACATCCCGGACAACTGACCCCCGACCCCAGACCATGATCGGCCCGGCGACTGTGTTGGAGTCGATCCGGCTCCTGAAACTGTACTTGCGGGCGATCTCCAGAAGCTCGGCTTCAGTGAGTTTTTGGGTCATAAGACCACCTATTTCTTGAACTCGGGCATCACTTCTTTGCCGAACCGCTCAAGCTGCTCCAGGATAACGTTTTGGGGCGTGCCGATGACCGATCCAACGTTAACTTGCTCCAGTCCGGGATATCGGGTCTGCACGTCGAGGAGTTTGTCGGTGACCATCTCCGAGGGTCCGCAGAGCCACGAACCAGCCTTAACGCCCTCTTCCAACGTCGGCAGTTGAGCAGACCGGGCTTTGGAGGAGCCCTGGGCTAAGGCCGCCATCTGGTCATCGGACAGTCCTCGGACAAATCCAAGAGGAGCAAACATCTTCATGTTCTCTTCGAAGAAATGTGTGGCCTCTTTGATCGCCTGATCTTCTGTATCGGCAATCTGGATGCTATATCCAATGATCAGGTCGGTACCCAACTCGGTATCCCGGCCGTGCATTGCTAGGGTATCGCGCCACTGGGTAATAACCTGGTCTTGCGCCCCGCCTGCTGCGGCGCCGCCGCCGATGATGCCCTTGATACCGTGTTTCGCCATGAAATCCATGGCCCTTTGGCTGGCGCTAACGATCGGCTGATATGTTTCCACCGGCAAAGTGCGCGGGCGCGGCACCAGTGTTATTTCCTTCAAGGTATAGCCGCGGTAGGGCACCTCGGGGGGCAGATCATAGAATTTGCCTTTGTATGAGAAAGACTCCTCATTGAAGGCCTTCATGATTATTTCGACCTGTTCTTCGAACATTTCCCGGTTGGCATCGTTATCCGTAATAGTGCTGGGCACCCCAAAGGTGTCCACTTCCCGTGAGTGATAACCCCGGCCCACACCGAAGATAACCCGCCCTCCAGTCAGGATGTCGGCGGTGGCGTAGTCTTCGGCCAGACGTAACGGATGCCACATTGGATTGACGTTGAACCCACAGCCAAACTTCAGATTCTTGGTCAAGTTGGCAAGATGGACGTACATCATCAATAGATTGGGGATGCATTCGTAGCCTTCGTGCTGGAAGTGGTGCTCGGCAGACCAGAAGGTGTCGTAGCCCAGGTCTTCCATCTTAAGCACGATCGCTTCGGCCTTACCGAAAACCCCGGCGAGCCTTTCGTCGGTTAGGCGCCGCTCATTGACGGGCGTTGCGTCGAAGCCCAGGTCCTCGAAGTCCACGTGACCTGCGAATAGACTTCCGAATTTGGTTATCATCCTTCCCTCTTTGCTTTTCCGACTTTGCCTTTCGTACTGTAGGTGTTTCTGCGCCCATTTTAAGCAGGCACGGTTTATTGTCAACCAGAGGTTGTATCACGCCGGCGACGGGGCACATCCGGTTTTGATTCGTACTCACACAAAAGTAACCAGCTAAATCAACCGAGTTTTTGTTAGAATTTACCGATAGAATGCTGAAGTGTGCACCTTGATCGAAATCCTCGCACCGGCAAACACGAATCATGGCTAAAATCAACACAGGAAGCAAGATACTGATAGTAGACGATGAATCGGAGTCGGCCATTCTCCGTGCTGTCAGACGCCGTCTTGATGAAGAGGGCTGGGAGACCTCAGTGGTCCAGCCCGAATCCGGATATTCAGTAGGCGAAGAATTTGAGTCGGCCGCCCTTTGGTCGATAGAACAGGATTTACCGGACGCGGTATTACTTGATGTCCGGTTCGGTGAGCACCGTGACGATCAGTTTCGGGGGCTCGGTATCCTGGGCGAAGTTGTGGAGCGGTGGCCCAAGCTCCCGATTTTGATGTTCACCCAATACGCCCAGGGGCCCGACCGTGAGACTGCCGTCCGCGGCTCTTTGAAATGGAACTCCCCGGTCGATTTCATAGACAAATTGGCCAGCCCAGACGAAGTAGTGTTGCGGCTCAGGCGCCTGATTGGCACCGCTCCCGAGTCCATACCGATAGGGCCTCAGATATTGGTGGACGTAAGCTCTCAGCTGGTCTATATCGGGTCCGGCGACAACCGGGAGCCGGCGTTGGACATCCAAGGCATGAAATTTGAGATATTCTGCGAATTAGCCACCTCCTGGTATCGCAGCCCAGGTGAATTAGTGGCTTTTGCACGCCTGGAGCGTTACTCTGAAGGGGAAGACCCGCGGGCTTCGTTGCGGGTGAGGATCCGAGAGATCAAGGACGCTATCGGCAAGGCCATGAACACCCGGTTCGGCCCGTCTGAACTGATCTTAAACGTCAGGGACCAGGGATACCGGCTGGTGCCGCCCAAGCCATGAACAGACTGTTCACATCGATCAAGATTAGCGGTGGGGTTATCGCCCTCGGCGGCGTACTTTGTTTTATCCTCGCACCGCTCATTGGGGACAATCTCTCCGACTCTCTCTGGGTGCTTGAGCCTCTGACTTACGTCGGCGGCGCGCTCCTCATAGCAGGGCTGGGAGTGGCTGCGGCATCTTATGCGGGCGCCGAATGGCAAAGCCGCTCTCTTAATGGGCCCAACGGCCATCAGGTCGGCAACAGTTGGAGCGAGACCACTCTCCAGTACTTCCAGCTTTTTGACCACGACCTGGGCCGTCCGTTGCGACGGATCGCCGGCAAAGAGCGGGAACTGAGGGCCGTGATGCAGGCCTCGCCCGAGACGGCGGACGCAGGCGTCATTGACCTGTTGGATGAGATTGAACGACAGACCCCCAACTTCCGGTTGATGATGGCAAACATCCAGGTACTGATCCAGTTGGAATCACCGGACTATGACGAGGAACTGCAGCCCGTTGAGCCCACGGAGGTAGTCAGGCGCATCGCCGACCTGTACACCGCAGTGGCTGCAGAAGCAGGAAAGGAGATCACCTGGTGGTCTGAGCCGTCCGAATTGGGCCTAGTCTATGCCAACTCCAACGCCATCGAACACATCGTGACCAACCTGGTGGACAACGCGGTGCGTTATGCGGGGACTCATGTGGAAGTGAAGCTAACCAAGAACCCAACCCATTTCTTTGTGCGCGTTTGGGACGACGGCCCCGGTATCGGCCAACAATATGTACAGCACCTGTTCGACCGGGGATGGACTCCTGAAGTGGTCCGCCGGGAAGAGAAAACCAGTTCCGGTTTGGGCTTGTTCATCGCCCGGAGCCTGGCCAGACAGTCCGGCGGTGACCTAACAGTGGAGACCAACGATAACGCCGACAGTGACCACCACACCGTATTCCTGCTCAGCCTCCCTTCAAATCTGGCCTCGCAGACCAACGGCCACCGCTAGCTCTCAGAAGGTAAGCGGCCGGGGGCACTGAAGGCCACGTACTCCGGCAAACGCGGGCCGGTAATTATGCCAATCTCGCACGATTCGGGTTATGCTTTTATAGGCTGAATCATTTTTTCCGTGTGGTAATATTTGGGCGGGTCGGAGTCTGAAGAATGAATCCAGTCAAAGCAATCGTCGCGGTAATGGCATTGGTTTTAGTCTTAACTGCTTGTGCCTCCAGTACACCTAGGACCCCCGAGCCATTATCGACCCTAGTTCCCCTAAGCACATTCACGCCGCGGCCGGAACCGACTGCAACCCGCATCCCAGAGCCAACAGCTACGCCGCCACCAACGCCAACGCCAACGCCAACGCCAACGCCAACGCCAACGCCAACGCCAGCGCCAACCGCTACTCCCGTGCCGACGGCGACAACCTTGCCAACCGCAACACCCATACCGCCATTAGCACCGCTGCCCGAGCGCGACAATAGCGAAATACCTCATGTTTTTGTGGGCAGTGTGACCATCAACGGAGCTCCAGCCCCAAACGGTACCGAGGTCACAGTTTGGCTTGAAGAGTTCAATGCTCCTCTCGGCGCCGGAACATCATCGGGTGGCGATTACTCCGTGCTCGCTAACCAACACGGCGCCCAGTCTTTCGAAGGCAGGACACTGATCTTCAAGGTAAATGGCCAAGATTCCGGGGAGACCGCGATCTGGGAGAAGGGCGGCGCAACGATTTTGGCGGTTTCTTTAAATTAAACCCTCTGGAACCAATCCTTCAGCCACCGGGGTAACAAGGGAAAAAGTCCAGGGTTAAATATTGGTCCTTTTCTTTGGGTTCCATGCCTGAGGGGACAAGAGCCCACCAGGCGTCTTGACACTCAAAATTGAAAGACATACACTCGAATTGCCGGACTGCGATGGTCCGGCGCTTTGTGTGGCCCGGTGGTGTAGCGGTTAACATATCGGCCTGTCACGCCGAAGATCGTGGGTTCGAATCCCATCCGGGTCGCCATTTCCCCCTATTTTCTTATCGCTCTTCTTATCGAATTTCCTACGGAGAACCCTCCTAAGCCTCCAACGTAAGACCATACCACGAGGCGTATATAGCGGCCTCGGGGCGGTTGGTTGCTCCAGTCTTGTTGAGTATGTTGCCAACGTGGGTGTTGACGGTTCGGATGGCGATTATGAGCTCTTCGGCGATTTCCCGGTCGGTCTTGCCATTGCTAATCAGTCGGAGAACATCAACCTCTCGTTGGGAAAGCCCCTCGGATACCCGGAGTCAAACGTCTCTCCGGCTCGAGATATCAAGTCATCCGCCTGTTGGCGCAGGGGTGGCATCCCCAAGTCTGTCGAGATTTGGAGGGCTTCTTCCAGCAGCTCCTGCGCCCGGAGGTGGTCCCCGCTACCCTTGCGCTCCAACAGAACGGCAGCGTAACTCCAGCAGGTCCAGGGATATTCGGGTATGTGGCGGTCCTGGCACAACGCGCCAAGGAATCCTCAAGATAATGAACAGCCTTGGACACGTCGCCAATCGCATGGGACAACATCCCCAACAGGAGGTCAACGGTGACTATCGCCCATTCGCCTCGTATCTTTAACAGCGGGTCGTAGCTTCTCTGGCAGGCTTCCTTGTCGCGTCGAACCATCGCGTCAAAACCTAGGCCTACGTTCGTCACTGGCACAAAAATCGGAATTGAAATGGAGAGGAGAGGACTATGTCGGTGTAAGGGGATGGCAGAGCCGACCAACTTACCCGCGAAAATATTTAA
>VFHF01000254.1 GCA_009392095.1 SAR202 cluster bacterium | reverse complement strand
AGCCACGTAGGCTATTGAGCTTCCGGCGCCGGTGAGGGCAGAAATGGAAGATACATTCACGATAGACCCATCGCCTCCCGCCTTCATATGGGGTGCGGCAGCTCGAGTCATTTGGTAGGCGCCCACAACGTTCACTGAGTAGACGTCCATGAACTGCTGACCGTCTAGCGCATCCAAGTCTTTGGAGTTTGCGAAGACCGACCGGGCGGCGTTATTTACCAGTCCGTCGATGCGGCCCCATTTCTCCATGCACAAATCAGCCATGCGGCGGCAGTCCTCGTCCACAGACACGTCCGCTTTACATAAAATGGACTCCACGCCCAGGTAGTCGCAGACAGCCTCGGTCTCGTGGGCCTCTTTCTCGCTCTTGGTGTAGTTGATGACCACCCGCGCCCCTTTTGCAGCCACCTGTTTGATGATCGCCGAACCGAGCCCGGTGGCCGAGCCGGTGACGATGATGACTGAGTCTCTCAGTTTCATGAATTTCTCCTTTATGAGAAGCTAACAGCGGTCGGCTTTCAGCTTTTTGGGTTGGGTTGTAGTGCCGTGCAGATGTCACCCTGAGTGGAGCGAAGGGTCTGCCAAAGCGATAGTTGGCAGATTCTTCGTCGGCCTACGGTTCTCCTCAGAATGACAGTGCATGGAGGACACCTCCAATCAAGCTGTCTGAAGGTTAGCCTCGGCCTACAACTCCAGCAACTTTTCAGCGTTGCCATGACTGATCAGTTCTCGTTCGGCGTCTGTGCAAGCCAGGTTGTCGACCATCTCGTTGTATACCTCGAAGTGGGCGAAGGGGTGGTCGGTGCCGTAGAGGAGCATGTCGGCACCGTAAACCTTGTAGCAGTACTCCAGGGCTTCGGGGCTGTGGGCCACGGTGTCCACGTAGATCTTATCGAAGGACACCTGGGAGGAATCGGACAGGTCGACCCAGTCGTCGGGCGAGTCCCAGGCGTCGATCATCCGGCCAACCCGGCCTCTGATGAATGGCACGAAACCGCCGGTGTGAGGGACGATCAATTTCAAGTCGGGGTATTCCTGGAACAGGCCACTCATCACCATGCGCACCGTGGCCAGGGTGGTGTCGAACATGAATGCCATGCCGGGGACCAAGGGCCGGTGGTCGATGCCGTTCATGTTGATGGGCGCTGTTGGGTGCATGTCCATGGCAACACCCAGGCTCTCGATGTGCTTGTAGACCGGCCAGAATTCCTTGCTGTCGAGTGTCTTTTGGTTGATGTTGGAGAAGAGGTAAACGCCTTTGAATCCCAACTGTTTTATGCAGCGGTCGATCTCGGCGATGGTGCGCTCGGCGCTGCCCCAACCCAGTGTGGCCCAGGCCTGGAACTTGCCGGGGTGGGCCTGGATGACCTCGGCCAAGTGGTCGTTTATCCGGGAAGCCCAGTCATCGCCCTCGGACCCGCCCAGCAGCTCGGGACCCGGCATGCCGTGGCTGAGGACGGACATGCTAATACCAAGGTCTTCCATGTCCTTCAGCTTCTGGTCGACGTCGGCGTGGACTAACGGCGAGGCGTGGAGGTAGCCGCCGGTGCAGCTTACAAAATAGGTGCCGCCCCGCAGCACGCCCTGGGGCAGGGAACTGCGCCCCGCCAGGTACTCCAGATAAGGCAGGTAGACCAGGTGGCTGTGGACATCTATGTGCACGGGGTAGCTCCTTTGGAGCGCGGTCAACTGTCAGCTATCAACCGTCGGCGGACGACGCAAGTTGGTTTCGGGACAGTTTACCTTGCTGCGCTTAGCGTCTCAATGGGGTTGGCGTCGCGACTCTTTCTAGTGTCACACCGAGTGAAGCGAAGGGTCCCCCACAGCTGGCCTTGGTAGATTCTCCGCAGTCACGAGGCACTCCTCAGAATGCCAAGCCACAGCACGTACCCCACATGGGGGCGGGATTGTTTTGCCGAAAGCTGACGGCCAACAACCGACCGCACCCTAATCCGCCGGTGCTGGGGTCTGGGCCTCTTGGGGCAGGGATTGCTCCCAGTCAGGGATGAGCACCCGTTTGGTGGACTCCATGGTCAAGATGGCAACCATCCCGCCCATGCTGGCGGTCAGGGAAACGACCCAGGCGATGTTGTACGAGCCCAGGGTGTCGTAGATCACGCTGCCCACCAAGCCGCCCAGGGCCATGCCCAGGCCGGCACCCATGCTCTGAATTCCGAATACGGTCCGCACCGGCCCCATTCCGAAGTACTGCCGGTTGACCACCAGGAAGGCCGACATCTCGCCGCCGAACCCGACTCCAAAGACCACCGAGAATATGTAGAACTGCCACGGCTCGGTGGTCCAGAAGAGCATGACCACGGCGGCGCCCTGGATGAAGTAGAAGCAGGCCATCACCCCTTTTGCTCCCCAGCGGTCGGCCAGTATGGGCACTATCAGCCGGCTGGCCACACTGCTGAAGGAGTAGATGCTGATTATGAAGGCGGCGGCCTCCAGGGACACTCCCTTGGTGGTGGCGTAAAAGACGCCGTGGACCATGACGATGGAGTGGCCGACGCAGCCCAGGTGGTGAACCAAGGGCAAAAACCAGAAGGCCCTGGTCTCCTTGGCGTGCTTCATGAACACTTTGCTTCTGAGCTTCGTCACGGCCCCAGAGAATTGGTTCGACGTAGACTTTTCGTTGGAATCGGCACCGTAGGGCACCATGCCCCGGTCGGCCGGCTCGCCGTCGAAGAAGAACAAGAGCGCGAACACGAGGGCCCCGCCGCCGATACCGATGAGCACAAAGGCTGTCTGCCAGTCGGTCTGGGTCAGCAGGATCGTCAGTCCGGGAGCGAGCACCGATGCTCCCATGCCGCCGGCCGACTGTTGGATTCCCACGGCCACGCCCAATTTTTTCTTGAACCAGGCGGCAACGGTGGTGGGAATGTTGACGCGGAACATGGCCTGGGCGATTCCCAAAACGATGCTGTAGTAGATGAATAGCTGCCAGAGTTCGGTGATGGTGCTAAGCAGTATCAGCCCGCCAGCGAAGAATCCGGCGCCGACCAGCATCACCCGTTTGGCGCCGAATCGGTCCCCCAAGGAACCGGCGTAGGGCGACAGCAGCGCGCCGATGATGTTGCGCAGGGCGTAGGCGAGGACTATGGCGGTTAGCGACCACCCAAAATTGTCCCGCATGACGACGACCAGGATGGCGAAGGCCTGACTGACAAAGTTAGTGGTCAGTTGCAGGGTCGTCCCCATGGCCACGATGTACCAGCCATAGTGGGCGTGGAGCACATTGGAGACGGTCCGGGAGGCCAAGTTCGGCTCAGCCAAGATCTGACCTGGCTGGAAAGTTGGTTATCATAACGTGTGCCAAGTGACGCCTTCGTAGCTAGAACAGTGATAAGTAGACGCGATAAATATAGCACAACCGGGGGGTGGCGGGACTGATAACTGGGCCTCTATATTTGGCCCGGTCTCGCTGGAGGAATCATTTATTTTGTGACTGATAGCGCAATCTAGAATTCCCCCGCATGATTCTCGTAGAATTGAATCGTGGCCCGCCCTATTGGCCCAAGGCTTGAATTCAGGAGCTCAACCATGCCATCACTGCAGATTCGGTTGTGCCGGATTTGGACATCGAAACTCCCATCGTTTAGGCGTCCATCGGCCAGGCAACCAATTCTGCTATGGCAGAGGCCGTCTCCAACGTCAGCCAGTTCCGGTGATTTAGGCCGGCAGCATCGTAGACGGTCGGGGCAGGGCAGCCGTGTTGATGCTGGGGGCTGACGGCGTTTGGATCGGGACGCGGTTCCTGGCCCGTGAGGAAGCGACCGTTGACCAGTCCTACAAGAAACGTCTGATTCAGGCTACGGAAACCGGGACTCTTTTTCCAGGGTGTTCAACGGAGTCTGGGACGCCACGGGCAGAGTCCTGCGCAACAGCACGGTCGAGATGCGGGAATCGGCGGGGCGGCCTGAGTCCAGTCTGCGCTCTGGAGAAGGGGAGGTTATCACCAAAGGCGCCAACGGTGAGCCTGTGGAACGCTACTCAGCCATCGCCGGCGTGACCGGCGACCTGGAGAAGGGCTGCCCAACTGGGCAGGGCACGGCGTCGGCCTAGTGAATCGTATCCAGCCTCCCGCCGATATCATAAAAGAGATCGCGGAAAAGGCGGTCCAGGTTATGCGAAAGGCCAACGACTTGATTCGGGAATAGCCGGGTAATGGGCTTGAGCGCCGGTCGATTCCCTGCGCTTGTGTTTCCAATTTCCGTCTTAGCCTATATGCTTTCCCTTAGACTGTCGCGTAGTGGTTGAGCAGTAAAGGGGGCATTGCTTTGACTCGAGTGTACGTAGACATGGTGGCCGACATATTCCATTTCGGGCATGTCGCGTTTCTCAAGAAGGCCAGCGCTTTTGGCGACGAGCTGATCGTCGGGATAATGTCCGATGCGGAAGTCCGGGCCAACAAGCGGGTCCCGATCATGACCATGGCCGAACGGGCCGCCACCGTTGCCGGCTGCCGTTACGTAGACGAAGTGATTGCCGACGCACCCTGGATCATGGACGAGGCCTTTGTCGAGCGGCACCGGATCGACCTGGTGCTCCATGGTGACGATTACACTCGAGAGGAGATGGACCTCTTCTTCGCGGTGCCCATCGCCATGGGTATCTTGCGCACGGTCCCCTACACCTCCGCGATTTCTACTACCGAGATCATCCGGCGCTGTAAAGAGGCCACCTAAGCCCGTGGCGAGGGTCGTTGCCACCCTACAGGACGTGGTCGATGAGCTCATGGCCTCCCGAAGAACGGTTCCCACCCAACGTAGCGTTCTGGCGGCGGTCTCCGGGATCGATGCCGGCGGCAAGGGTTATTTCACCGAGCGGTTGGTTCTCGCACTGCAAAATCAGGGTGTACGGGCCGTCGCCATCAACGTCGATGCGTGGCTGAACATCGGCCGTTTCGCCTCATCCGACGCCTTAGGCCCGCCGGAACATTACTACAACAATTCGATCCGCTTTGAGGAGATGTTCGCCGGTACGGTCTTCCCGCTCCGCGACCGGCGTTCCCTGCACGTCGAGATCGATTACGCCGAGGAGATCTCCAAAGAGTACGAGCGCCGCACCTTCCAGTATCAGGATGTGGAAATCATCATCCTCGAGGGCATCTATCTCCTGAAGCGGGCCTTCCAGGCCTATTACGACCTCTCGATCTGGATTGACTGCGGCTTCGAGACGGCGCTGGAGCGCGCCCTGGCCCGAGGCCAAGAAGGCCTCCCTCCCGATGAGGTCATCCGAGACTACCGCGACATCTACAACCCCGCCCAAAAACTCCACTTCCACCGCGACGACCCAAAGGGGTTCGCGACGTTGCTGGTTAATAATGACGCGCAGTTGCGGGAGGTTAGCTGGTTGGGGTGAGGCGGTGTTGGCGAAATTAGTGGTTGCCTTGGCGTGGGTCATGAGCGTCAGCCGCTCTTCATAGATGATGCTGTGAAATTATCCTCAGGCGTCGGACGAGGTGAAATGCTGGCAGTGCCGGCAGTAGAGGTCGGTGTCTTGGATCAGGCCCTGGCACCTATGGCAATTGATTCCAGTGTCCAGCTCCATCAGGCTTGCTCCGCATTGGTTGCAAAAGGGGCCGGCGGTTTCGGACAAGGTCTCGCCGCAGTGGGGGCAGAATTTGGCCTTCGTGGTCATGGTCTCCTTCCAGTCTGGTGTTCGGGGCAATTCTACTGCAACACCGGTTAGACTGGTACCATCTATCAGGCAGATTCCAAAGGCCACTCCCAAAGACGAAATATAAGGGTTCAAATGATTGCCGAAGGCTGGAAGAACGAACTACCCGAGAGCCATCGGATCGCTCTCGAGATCGCCTATTCAGATTTCCTTGATGCCTACTTCAAGATATCCCCCACCGACGCCGGAAAGATCGAGCAGGTGGCCAATTGGCTGCCCAAGAAACATGTCAACCGCTACACGCCCATGTTCTGCGGCAGGTTCATCGTCTGTATGAGTTCGGTGGCGGAGAGATTGGTCCAGCCAGAACGGATCTCGCCCGTCCCCAGGTCCACGGCCGAGGCGTTTGCGCTCCACGTGCTGGTCCAACACGCCACGGCCATCTTGAAAGACGTCCAGCGCGTTGACGCCGACTTCAGTCAGTTCACATCGATGGTCTTTCGCGACACCGACTTCCTATCTCTGTACGAGGCTGCCGCGGAGGTGCCCGGAGTGGACCTGAACAAGAGAGTCTCCCTGCCCAACAACCTGGAATTCAACGACTGGTTCAAGCCCTTCGACCCGGATAAGCCGGTCAACCCATTTGTCTACGAAGACTGGACCACCGAGCAGCTAGGGATAAATTTCTACCGCTAGGCTAGTCGAAGAACGTATACCCGTTCTCCTTCAGGATCACTGTGGTCTCGATGCGCCAACGGTAGGCAACGTCCATGGCTTGCGGCTCGAAATGAACGTCCCGTAAATTTCGGGTCAGTTGCCGACCGATTAGGGTCTCGGCGTTCTTGGCTCGTGTGTAGGTCTCCGAGCCTTGACCGCTTTGGTCCTGCTCTCGGGCCAGGTACCAGCGGATCAGGGTCCAGTTGGAGTGAATGTACAGGTAGGCCAACTCCTTGATCCGCAGGTCCAGTTGGGACTGCAACCTCGTGACCTTTTCTTCCAAAGCTTCGATTCGGTCCTGCCATTGGTCGACCGCCATGTTTGGTCTCCTAAATCATAAGGCCGGTGTCCCGAATATTCGGGACACCGGCCACTAGCTGGTCAATCACGCCTGAGAAGGAGTCTTTAGGCCGCGATCAGTCCTTCATCGACGGCTTTGGCGATCAGGTCGCCCTGTTCCGCCAGGTGGTTGATGATCGCCTCCGAGGCTGCTCCTACCAACTCGTCGTCCAGGGACTTGGCTGCGTCGGCGAATCCGGCTTCAGCCAGCAGTTCTGCGCCGTCGTTCTTGATCTGGTCCAAAGCCCAGGTGATCTGACCCTGGATGTCCCTGACATCATCGGGGAACTCGGTATGGGAGCCGCCGGCGCCCAGCTTGTCATAACCTCCCTTGTGCCAATGGCCACGAGGGCCGTGGGGGTCGTAGCGAATGACTTCCTCGCCTTTGACGTCGACGCCGAATGTCGGTCCGCCCATCTTGCTCTTCAGGCATCTAACGGGCCATAGATACATCGTCACATCGCCCGATTTGTCCAGCGGCCGCACTAAGACTTTACCCAGATACGACTCGCCATCAATCATTGTAGCCATTCGATTTACTCCTCTGACGTTTAACTTTCCACAAGATATTACCACACGTGGGGAAGCCAAAATCTGTCACAGGCCAGCTTAGTTGCGAGAACCGGCTCGGCCATAAACTAACTGGTAACACAAAATGGCACGGGTAGCACAAAGAGAAAGCCCTCTGACATACAGCCAGAGGGCTTATTTGTGCCTAGATTGTGGTGCGCTTGGCGGGATTCGAACCCACGACCCCTGGCTCCGCAAGCCAGTGCTCTAATCCGCTGAGCTACAAGCGCATATATATGGTTGGTGCCGAGGGAGGGATTTGAACCCACACATCCGTAAGGACACTGCGCCCTG
>VFHF01000253.1 GCA_009392095.1 SAR202 cluster bacterium | reverse complement strand
TACGGCCGCAAGGCTAAAACTCAAAGGAATTGACGGGGGCCCGCACAAGCGGTGGAGCGTGTGGTTTAATTCGATGCTAAGCGAAGAACCTTACCAGGGCTTGACATGATTGTAGTAGGAACCCGAAAGGGTGACGATCCCGGGGTAACTCGGGAAGCTTTCACAGGTGCTGCATGGCTGTCGTCAGCTCGTGCCGTGAGGTGTTGGGTTAAGTCCCGCAACGAGCGCAACCCTTGTCGTTAGTTACATTCTCTAACGAGACAGCCTCTCACAAGGAGGAGGAAGGTGGGGATGACGTCAAGTCATCATGGCCCTTATGCCTTGGGCTACACACACGCTACAATGGCCGGTACAATGGGTTGCTAAAGCGCGAGCTGGAGCCAATCCCACCAAAGCCGGCCCCAGTTGGGATTGCAGGCTGCAACTCGCCTGCATGAACGTGGAATCGCTAGTAACCGCAGGTCAGCACACTGCGGTGAATACGTTCCCGGGCCTTGTACACACCGCCCGTCACGTCATGGAAGCCGAGAACGATTGAAGTCGCTGAGCTAACCCGCAAGGGAGGCAGGCGCCGAGGTCGGGTTTGGTGACTGGGACGAAGTCGTAACAAGGTAGCTGTACCGGAAGGTGCGGCTGGATCACCTCCTTTTAAGGAGCCCAGACCAAGTCTGTTAATTCCCGATTCTTCGGGATGCGGAGGCTAGGTCCACTCCTAGGTCGTCCGGTGAGTGTTCCGTCACCCGGAAAGCCGACAGGTAGAGCGCGATAGTGCTCCCCGGCTCATGGAACGGTTCCCTAAGAAAACTCACTGGCCCCGGACTCGATCCGGGGACCTATAAACAAAGCAAACAAACAAATGAACAGAATCTTTCTTACTTCCACTACTCAGTAGTTAACAGGGAAAAGAGCCCCGATGTGAATCGGGGCTCTTTTTCGCTTGCAGCCGTCAGGAGTCAGTTTTTGTTTCGAGGAAATGTGTGGTTGTTGAAGCACATCTGAAATCTCCCTTAATCCCCTTTTATGAATGGGGGAAACGACGATCATCACAACAGATATTCATCGCCACAACACTGTCATTCTGAGGAGCGCTGTAGGCGACGAAGGATCTTCCAATCTTCAACCTTGGCAGATCCTTCGCTCCGCTCAGTATGACATTGCAGAACAACTGATTTTCGCTACGTTACGCTCTGCAAATCCAACGTCCCAGCCAAAACACTAAAGTCCCCCAACAGCGCCGCAACCGAGTCTCCTACCTCCACATTGGGCGAATGCCCAATGTCGTGGTAGATGTGCAGATGCCGGTTGGACTTGGGCAATGCTTGGAATTCCGCCAGTATGTTGTTTACCCCAACCGTGGTATCTCGGTCGCCACCTATGACTAACGTCGGCACGTTGATCTCGTCCAGCCGGTCCCGAAGCTTCAGTGCGGCCATCGATCGTCTTCCACCTATGAAACGTTCGACCGGGTTGCGGGATATATCGGCCATAACCGCCTGCTTAAAATCTTCAGTCACGTGGGCGGCGTTGAACCCCATGTCCCCTGCCGGTGGCTCCGGGGCCTGTAGCGACTCCCGAAGTCCCTTTTCCCAACCGTCTGGCAAGACCCGGCCCATGAGCGGGGCCGGATTCATCAGCACCAACCCCTTGATCCAATCCTGGTGCTCCAGGGCAAACCGGGTTACGGTTGCGCCGCCCATGGAGTGCCCAACCAACGTGTACCCTTCTAGTCCTAAGGCCTCCGTCGCATTGAATAGATCATCGGCGAACGTCTCAACCGAGTAATCTTCCTCGTTGAACGGGCCGTCTGATGACGAGCGGTCAGAATCGCCAGCACCACGGTTGTTCAGGACGATGACCCTAAACCGGTCCTCGGATAGGTTCTCCAGGGTGTAACGCCAGATGGCGGCTGATGAGGCATACCCGTGGACCAACACCAACGTATCCGGGCCATGCCCTTGCTCAAAATACTGTAGCCGGACCGGGCCAGCTTGAACGAATTTCGATTCCACGGAGCCTCCATTGATCGCCTCTACGGATATGGGCCGGTATCATCCTAGCCTTTTCGAATATCAAGTGAAAGCGTTTCAACAAAATTCGACCTAGATCGTTAGGATTCTGGGTTTTGCTGCGCTCACAGCAAACTTGAGTTATCCTTACAAGCTGTAACTTTGGGGCATCCGGAGCCGCCCAGGCGGGTCGCTTTACTGGATGCGCTTGTGGAGGAAGGATGAGACTGGAAGGAAAGGTCGCTTTGATTACGGGCGCGGCCCACGGAATGGGGGCCGAAGAGGCCCGTCTTTTCGCCCGGGAAGGCGCCAAGGTAGCCATCGCCGATATACGAGAAGACGATGCCCGCAAGGTTGAAGCGGAGATCGCCGAGGCCGGCGGCGAAGCGATGGTGCTCATGCTGAACGTGGCTCAAGAAGACCAATGGGTGAGTTCTGTGGCCGAGGTGGTGGCCCGGTTTGGCAAATTGGACATCCTGGTCAACAACGCCGGTATCAGCGGCAGCGGAGAAACCGACATCACCAGCACAGACTCTTGGGACCGGCTGATGGATATCAATGCCAAGAGCGTATTCCTGGGCATGAAACACTCTATACCGGAGATGGAGAAAGCCGGCGGCGGGGCCATAGTGAACATCTCTTCCATCTCGGGATTCGTGGGTCAAGAGACGATCCACCCCGGCTACAACGCCTCCAAGGGCGCCGTCCGATTGGTGACCAAGGCAGCCGCCGTGCAGCACGCCAAGAGCGGAATCCGGGTCAACTCGGTCCACCCTGGTATGTTGCCCCCGATGCTGACCTCTTTCCAGCGGGGCGACCCCAACCGTGAGGCGATGAACGCCATGGTTCCCATGGGCCGTGAGGGCAAACCCATCGAAGTGGCCAACGCCGTGCTGTTTCTGGCGTCGGACGAGGCCTCTTACATCACGGGCACCGAACTGTTGGTCGACGGCGGGTTCACGGCGAAATAACCCGACCCAGTTATTAAAACCAGGAGCTCTTCGATGCGATTAGAAGGTAAGGTAGCAATAATCACCGGCGGCGCCCACGGCATGGGCGCGGAAGAGGCAAAACTCTTCGCAAGGGAGGGTGCCAAGGTGGTTGTCGCCGACATCCGCGAAGAGGACGCCCGCAAAGTCGAGGCCGAGATCGCCGAGGCAGGCGGCGAGGCCATGATTGTCATGCTGGACGTGAGCCAGGAAGACCAATGGGAGCAGGCCGTCGCCCAGGTGGTAGCCAGGTTCGACAAGCTGGACATCCTGGTCAACAACGCCGGCATCAGCGGTAGCGGCGAGAAAGATTTCGGCAGCACCGCAGCCTGGAATCAGCTCATGGACATCAACGCCAAGAGTGTCTTCCTGGGCATGAAGCACGCCATCCCAGAGATGGAAAAAGCGGGCGGCGGTGCCATAGTGAACATCTCCTCTATTTCAGGCATGGTCGGGCAGACTTATGTGCACCCCGGCTACAACGCCTCCAAGGGAGCGGTCCGGCTGGTGACCAAGGCGGCGGCGGTGCAACACGCCAAGAGCGGCATCCGGGTCAATTCGGTCCACCCCGGGAGCATGCCTCCCATGCTGACCTCCGGAGCGAGGGGCGACGGCGGTAGCCAGGAAGCCCGGATGGCTGCCATTCCGATGGGCCGGGAAGGACGGCCCATTGAGGTCGCCAATGCCGTGCTGTTTCTAGCCTCGGACGAGGCATCCTATATCACCGGAACCGAGTTGATGGTCGACGGCGGGTTCACAGCCCGGTAAACAAACCAATTGGAGCATAAGTATGCGGTTAGAAGGAAAGGTGGCGTTGATCTCGGGTGGCGCCCGTGGAATGGGCGCTGAAGAGGCCAGGATATTCGCACGGGAAGGCGCCAAAGTAATCATCGGAGATATCTCTGAGGAAGACGGGAAAGCCGTCGAAGCCCAGATATCCGAGGCAGGCGGTCAGGCGCTATTCGTTTGGTTGGACGTTACCGAAGAGAGCGACTGGACCAATGCGGTGGACCAGGCCGTGTCCCGCTACGGGAAGCTGGATGTTCTGGTGAACAACGCCGGCATCAGCAGCCGCGCCTTCACCGATGACACCGGTATCGACGCCTGGGACAGGATCATGGAGGTCAACTCCAAGGGCGTGTTCCTGGGGACCCGGGCCGCCGTCTCAAAGATGTTGGAGGCCGGAGGCGGGTCTATCATCAACATATCTTCCATCATGGGCCTGGTGGGTTCAGCAAGTGGCCACCCCGCTTATAACGCGTCCAAGGGGGCGGTGCGGATCTTCTCCAAGGCCATGGCCGTCCGCCACGGAAAGGACAACATCAGGGTGAACTCGGTGCACCCGGGGTTCATGCCGCCCATGACCTCGGGCATCGCCTACGACCAGGACCAACGGCGCGGCAGTCTGGAACAGACTCCTCTGGGCCGGGAAGGGCGCATCGAAGAGGTCGCCAACGCCGTTCTGTTCCTGGCATCCGACGAAGCTTCCTACATCACCGGCGCCGAACTCGCCGTGGACGGCGGGTTCACCGCCAAGTAATTATTATGATCAATCAGTCAGGAAGGCCGACATGGGTTTCAAGGTTCTATACCACCTCACGACCAACAATCTGAAGGGCATCGCCGAGGAGGCCAAGTGGGCCGAGTCCATGGGCTACGACGGTCTCTGCACAGAAGACGCGGCCCATGACCCGATGCTGCCGCTGCTCATGGCCGCCTCCACGACATCAAAAGTCACTCTTGAAACCCGTGTGACCATCGCATTCCCACGCTCGCCCATGGTGTTGGCCTACTCGGCCAGGGACCTCCAGGACTTTTCCGGTGGGCGGTTCCGTCTGGGCCTGGGTACCCAAGTAAAAGGTCATATCCAGCGGCGTTTCTCCACCGAATGGGACGCGCCGGGGCCCCGGATGCGGGAGTACGTGCAGTCGCTGCATGCCATCTGGGGAGCCTGGCAGACCGGAGAACGTCTGGAGTACCACGGCGAATACTACAACTTCTCGCTGATGACGCCTTTCTTCAGTCCCGGCAGGTCGGAACAACCCGAACCACCCGTGTTCATCAGCGCCGTGAACCCATACAACTGCCGGGTAGCCGGTGAGGTCTGCGACGGTGTTGCGCTCCACCCTCTGACCACCCCCAAATATCTGAAAGAAGTGATCAAACCAAACATCGCCACCGGCGCGGCCAGGTCCGGCCGAGACCCCAAGTCGGTCAACCTCAGCAATTCGTCGTTCGTAATCACCGGCCCAAACCAGGCGGCGATCAACGCCAACAAAGAGGCTGTCAAGAAACAGATTGCCTTCTATTGTTCAACCAGAAGCTATTCCAAGATTCTAGACGTGCAAGGCTTCCAAGACCTCGGCGTTTGGCTCCACGAAATGTCCCTGAAGCAACAATGGGACCAGATGGCGGAACTGATCACCGACGAGATCCTAGACGCCTTCGCCGTGGTCGGCGGTTACAGCGAGATTCCCGGCCTGATGAAAGAACGCTTCGACGGGATTCTGGACGAGGTCGTGCTGAATGCCATCGGCCCCGGCAGCCAAGACGACGCCGAGGTCAAGAAGGCGATAGAGGGGTTGCAGAGTTAGTTGGGATCGGACCGCACCTTGGATTGCTGATGAGGGTGGGAATCCCCCTAACTCCCCATTGTTAACGGGGGCGTTTTGGCTCTCCCGATTTAGCCCATATCTGGACGGTTTGCGGATCCGGTATCAGGCGCGGCGCGCTATACCGGCCGTCCAAACGCATCACGCCTCGGTCGCCGGGCACATTGTGGTGGCTGGTGATGCCCCAACTCGCCCTTTCGACTGGCTCATTCGTTTCAATGTCCACCAACAAGAAGTCAACTGCTTCGTCGATGAAGATGATGTCGATCGACGGCAAGATTTCGATCACACCCGGTTCGGCGGTAGGCTGCGGATTGTCGTGTGCGCGGTCAACGAGGCTAATCACGCTTATAAAAAGAAGTAGTATCTCTTGATTTTCGGTCCTCTCGCTTAAATTGCACAACTAAGCCCCTGTCCTATTGGGTGTGCCAGGTCAATTATCCCCTTCGTAAAGGGGGACTAAGTGGTATTTTCGAGCCTTTCTCCCATTCAATTTCAGTATTTAAGCCCCGGCCCACTTCCCCGCTTCCACCGCTATCAAAAAGTCCAACACGGTCCTGTTATACAGGTCAGGCTCTTCCAAGTTTATGGTGTGGCCGGCTTGGGGGAAGACGGCTAGGCCGCATGAGCGGATGTTGCGCTTCATGAAAATGGCCGGCTCTACACATGGAGTGTCCTCGTCGCCGATCAATACCAGCGTCGGGATCTTGATCTCCTGCAGTTGCTTCTCGACCTGGTAGATGGTGGGCCGCTTCATCTGGACGCCCTGGAATGTGAGCGAAGACCCTTGCGCCGAGTGGGCCGCCAGACCGGCGTGGAATTTGGCCCAGCCAACCGGGTCTTTGCGCAGGAACTGCAGCCGCTCCGCCCCGTGGGCATAGCCGTCGGCGAACTTCTCCATACCCTCGGCGACCATCGACTCGCTAAGCGCCTGCCATGACGCTACCAGCCGCTCCCGGTCATCGGCGTCGGAACCCGCGCCGGCCGAGGCCACGGTGATCGACCGGCACATCTCCGGATGGGCGATAGCGAAACCGATGGTCAGGGTCCCGCCCATTGAAAGTCCTCCGATATGTGCCTGCTCGATGCCCAGATGCTGCAGCAGCCGGTACATGTCTTCTACCTGAATTTCCTGGGAGTAGGCGTCTGGGTCGTCAGGAACACCGGAAGGCGGGTAACCTCGGTGGCAGTAAGTGATGACTTGGTAGCGGCGGGAAAAGAAATTCACCTGGGGCTCCCAGCTGGTGATGTCTCCGGCAAATTCATGGCTCAGCACCATCGGATAGCCCTCGCCGGCTATCTGGTAGTGGATATCAACGCCGCCGGACGAGAAAGTGGGCATGTTCAACACTCCAATTTGATCTTGGCCTAAAGGTTGTTCTGGATGATAGTTTCCCTTAGCAGGCACGTCAATTTGGGGGTTGCCTCTCCACGCCAAACAGGCTAGTCTTCGGCCAATCTTAAGCTAATGGAGTGAAACATGCTGAATAAAGTGCACCATGTGACCTACGTGGTGGAGAGTATCTCGGACATGGCCGCCTACATGGAGAGAAGCTTCGGCATCAAACCGATCTCGACCGACGAGTTTACCGAGCAGGGCTTCAAGTCCATCCTATTCCGCATCGGCGAGACACTAGTAGACTTCTTTGAGCCCATGCGGGAAGACACAACAATGGCTCGCCAACTGAAGGCCACCGGCCCCGGCGTAATGCATGTGGCCTGGGGAGTGGACGGCATCGACGCCGTCTTCAAGAGCCTGCAAGACAACGGCAACCAGATGCGCGGCAACGCCCCCGCCATCAGTCCTTTCGGCTACAAAACGGCGAACGTCGAGACCACCAGCTCCCACGGCATCCACTTTCAGTTGGCCGAGGGAGAACCTGCTTAAATCCCCCTCAAGGAAGGCATACATGCAATACAACCCACTCGGCCGCACTGGGCTCAACGTCTCTCGCGTAGGATTCGGGGGCGGGGGTATCGGGCAGGTCTGGGGCGCGACGACCCGGGAGGAAGCCGTGAAGGCGGTCCACCGGGCGTTGGACCTGGGTATCAACTACTTCGACGTTGCGCCTGCCTACGGCGACGGCAAGGCGGAAGAGGCCCTGGGAATCGCCCTGGAGGGACGGTCCGAAGGGGTGATCATCGGCACCAAGGTCAGGGTGCCCGCCAATAACCTAGCCGACGCAACTGGCGCGGTGCAACGCTCCATGGAAACCAGTCTAAGGCTGCTGAAACGGGACTCAGTGGACATCCTACATGTGCACAACCGGTTCACCGAAAACCGGGGCGACGTCCCAAATTCGCTCTCCGCCGACGATGTTATGGGGCCGGTGCTGAAGGCCTACCAAGCCGTCCAGCAGGCCGGAAAGACCCGGTTCATTGGCCTATCGGCCATGGACCACCACGTGCCTACCCTAAAAACGATTATGGAATCTGGAGATTGGGACACGGTGTTGGCCTACTACAACTTGCTGAACTGGACCGCCCACCTCTCACCGCCGCCGGGAGCCGCCCTGTTCGACAACGGCCAGAACATCCTCCTGGCCAAGAAGCACAACATGGGAGTCATCGGCATCCGCTCCCACGCCGCCGGGGCGCTAACTTCCGGCGTCGACCGGCCGGTACCGCCGGACAACGACCTGCTGCGGCAGGACGTGGCCAGCGCCGCCCAACTGGGGTTCCTGCTGGACGGAAACATCAAGACATTGTCTCAAGCCGCAACGGTTTTCTGCCTGATGAACGAAGACATACACACCACCGTACCAGGCGTAAAGAACCAAGCTGAAACGGAAGAGATGGCCGGCTGCATCGACCTAGCCTCCTTTTCCGAGGCCCAAATGACGCGCCTGAAAGAACTGTACTTCAAGGGGTTTAGGTACTAAGGGCTGTTTCGGTCCGGTGGAAATACCGCCCTCGCAAACTCAGGACGGGCGTGTTTCGGGCATTTACGAAGCGCTCTCATAGCTCAACTCGGTGCGCGCTAGTCTGGTCGCAGTAGAACTTTGTTGGAGCCCAGCCCTCCCCCGTCTCCGCCATAAATAGCAACCTAGGTCACTCTGGATATTTGATCGAGCCCAGTGCCTATTGAGGGTACGCCAATTCCTGATTCTAAGATGGATGCAGGTGGCGTGTGCTCAACTCAAGATGAGCCGGGGGAAACGCCCACTAGCGGAAGGGTGTCTAACCAGACCCTTAAACGGCGTCTAGACCTTCGGCCACACCTGCGTAGAAAAGTCCTCCATCAATCCCAACATCGAGTCCAGGTCGTCTGTCTGCCGCAGAAAGTCCCAGATCATCGAAGTCACGCCCATCTCCTGGTATTGGCGGATGTCTCCCGCGATCTGGTCTGCATCGCCGACAAAGGGCAGACGGTTCGACCCGGCAGCTTCTTTCTTCAACTCGAATTGGTGCGTCCGGTAAATCGTCTCAATGCTCGACGGGTCACGGCCGAAGCGCTCGGCATATTGCGCCAGCCGTGCCAACCCTGCCTTCAGTTGCTCAGGCGTGCCCATGGGGAAAGTGGGGTTGGAGCCCAGCGGATACCAGCCGTCGGCCAGTTCGGCGGTGCGGCGCAGGGCGGGGCGGCTTTCCCCGCCCACCCAGATGGGCGGATGGGGCTTCTGAACCGGCTTGGGCAGGAAGCTTATATCGTCAAAACTGATGTACTTACCCTCGAAATGCGGGTCGTCCTCGGTCCATAGCACCTTGAAAGCCCGGATGTATTCGTCCGTTACCGCGCCGCGTTCTTCGAAGGGCGGCAGGCCCAACGCCTCAAACTCCTCCCGCATCCAGCCAACACCCACACCCACCACCAACCGGCCTCCGGAGAGGACGTCCAGCGTGGCCAGCGACTTGGCGGCTAAGAGCGGATTGCGGTGGGGGACGATCAGGACGCTGGTCACCAGACGGATCTTGCTGGTCTGACCGGCGATATAGGACAGCAGGGTGATCTGTTCCATGGATTCACCCGAACCCGAGCCAGGGAACTCCCCTCCCTCGGTGTAGGGATAGGGGGATGAGATATGCCTGGGCACTAGGATGTGGTCCCCGGTGAGCAGGGAGTCGAAACCCAACTCTTCACCCTTTCTGGCGATGATGCCCAACCTCTCGGGAGTAGCAAGCTGCCCTCGTCCCGGCAGTGTAAATCCGTACTTCATGTTTCAGACTCCTGCTTATGTAAACTTGTCTATCGAATTTGAGCGGCTTGGCGGGCCGTCTCAAGGCGCTTGCGGCTCAGTTCTGTTCGGTCGTGGTCAGAGCCCAGCACCCTCACTCTGTCCTCGATTATCTCCTCATACAATTCAACGGCCTCTTTGTATAAGCCCAGGGCGGCCAAGGTATTGGCCAGGCTGCTTCGGCTGCGGAGGGTGTCAGGGTGGTCACGGCCTAGAACCCGAATTCGCCGCTCTAGGATACCCTCAAACATCGGTTTGGCATCGACGTACCTGACGGCGGCGAAGTAGGTATTGGCCAGACGGCTGAGGCTCCGCAAGGTTTGTGGGTGTTCCGGCCCGAGTTTGTGTTGATGGATCCGAATATTCTCAGAGTAGAGCAAGAAACATTCTTCAAAACGGTTGACTGCCCGCAGGGACCGGGCCAGACCACTCCGGGCGTTGATGGTCTGGAAGTGCCGCTCTCCCTGGAATTTCAAACGGGTCGCCAGAACGTTGCGCAGAACCTCCACCGCCTCCGCGTTCC
>VFHF01000252.1 GCA_009392095.1 SAR202 cluster bacterium | reverse complement strand
GATGAAAATGCCCGGAAACAATTTGGAAGTTTTAGCATTTACTTTCATTCTAAATACGTTCCACCATTCATCTCTTAGACACATCATTCCAAGCCTAGGTCATCTGGAGTCAGGGGTGATCTAGGGTCTCTTCCCTTCGTTAGACCACACGACCTAAATGCTTCGATTACCTAGAGCCGCTTCGATCTGAAGTTTTCTGGCCCTTGATTTTGGTGCCTGGGGATGAATTATACCTGGGGACACATCCAACCTCTGCTCCCAAAGCGGGTCCACATATTTCATCATCTGCCGAGCATGGCGTAGGGTATTCGGCCGCACCCGGCGCTCAGCCATAACATCCCAATTCATGGCTTTTACCTCGACGATCGAGAACGAGCCATCCTCTCCTTCAATCAAAACATCCACCCTGCCGTATCCTCCAGATGAAAGCTTCACTCGTTCTTGTGCCTTCGCGCGGATGTCCGGTGGGTCTAGCCACTCCGCGTTTTCGGCCTTCTCGAACCGAATACCGCGTGCTTGCCATTCTGGGATATTGACTAGCCTGGATTCGTTTTCGTCAGCGGGCATGGTTCACCCAGCTCGTAACAAGTTCCAGACGGTCCTTCCGCCCGGGTAAACTCTCATTTATCGGTGTTTCTCAGTTTGGCGCCCTAGAGGTCAGGGAAGAAAATCAGAGATTTTTGTCCAAGACTTACTGTACCTGAACAACTCTGCCGTAATCAGAAGATGGCCGTCGTCCCTCACCTGGAACGTTAACTGCCCGCCTCAGCTATTTCTTTGATGCCTTGGAGGTTCAGCATCATATTCCCTTTGTGGTGTTCTTGGCGGCTAGCAAGAATTTGCGCCGCCTTCTCGGGATTGTCCACCATCGCGTGGCCGGTGGCCGATAGGCGGCGACCAAGAATGAACCGCTGGCGCAACCGGGTGCCTCCGGGTATCTTCTCCAGTTCGAAACCCCACTGAGCGCTGGGTTCGTCGCGATCGTTCACATTCCAGGCAAAAACCTTAGGCGCTTCACAAGCGACGACCCAGGACGTAGTCTCCCACTTTCGGTCCACGTCGGACCGTTCATTCCGGCCGACGAACGAAGCGCCTTCTCGTGGACCTCCTGAGTCGACCCAGTCGGCTCCCTGGAACTCGGTGCTGAACCTTGCGGAAATGTTGATGTCGCTGACCAACTCCCAGACAATCTCCGGGGTAGCCGCGATATCGATCTCGACTGTGACGCCCGGTCTGGCGGCGATCAGATCAACGGCATCAACGATCTGTTCTTTCGTGAAGCCCCAGCGGTCGAACCAAACGATCTCCGACGCGGGCCGGCGTGATGCGGGCTTGAAGTCCGTGCCGAGGGTCCAAGCGACCGGGAGCAAGACCACCTGTGTGACGCCGGTCGGGATCCCCAGGACCTCAGCAAACTCCTGGGCCTTCCCGAGGTGAACGGTTGTCCAGGCCGAGCCGAGCCCCCTGGCCCGCAAGGCCAAACAAAAGCTCCAGGCGGACTGAATCACCGAGTCGAAGAGACCGGGGTGGCCGCTGCCGTCGTGCTCACCCCAGACCGTGACCAGAACGAGCGCAGGCACCCGTTCCAGGTTGGCGGCCAGATGGGCGGCAGATTCTACCACCCGCTGCTTGGGATGGTCGGTTCCGGCCCGTTGTTCCGCTCTTTCGATAATGTCGCTTCCTCCGGCCGAACGGTACAGGTCGGCGAGTTGTCTCTTGATCTCTGGGTCGCGGACCACCAACCAGCGGCGGCTGGCAATATCCCCTCCGGATGGTGCTTGCTCCGCCAATTCGATGCATTGCAACAACAAATCATCGGGCACTTCACGCTCAAGGTCCAGCCGGCGTCTAACCGCCCGTGTTGTGCTTAACAATTGGTCTACTTGCTCGATATCGAAGTCCATCAGGCCCTCGCACTGTGTTCTCTTGGTAACCGTTCGGTTGCAGCATATCAGTTAAGGCCTAGGAAGGACGTCCCCAGATTCAACACCGGCCACGTTTGTATTGACACTGGCGACCGCCATACCTAGGATGTGAACAATCGCCACCTCTTTCGCCAATATGCAAAGGATGTAAGGATGCCCCAACGGCAAGACATAGCATTGATGGCCCACCTGATGCGGCGGGCCGGCTTTGGCGAGCCGCGCGGGAGTCTCGATGCCCGAGTCGCCCAGGGTTACGAGGCGGTCGTCGAGGAACTTCTACATCCAGAAGATCAGCCGGCCATCAACGATGAGCTGATGTACCGCATTCTTCCTGGCTACGAAGGAGCGCTGGCGCCTCCGATAAACCAAGCTGATTGGGTCTTCAGAATGGTCAACACGCAGCGGCCGTTGGAAGAAAAGATGGCCCTCCTCTGGCACCAGATATTCGCCACCAGCAACGCAAAAGTGGACAACCCGCCGGAGCTCACCAGGCAGATCGCCATGTTCCGCGAGCATGGACTGGGCAAGTACCGTGATCTTTTGGTGGAGTTGGCCAAGTCTCCCGCCATGATCTTCTGGTTGGACAATCACGGCAACCATGACGGCGCTATCAACGAGAACTGGGGCCGCGAGTTGCTAGAACTTTTTTCGCTGGGGGTCGGCAACTATACCGAGGACGACATTCAGAACGCAGCCAGAGCGTTCACCGGTTGGTCGATCGCTCCCAAGATACCCCGCAACCCACTAGGCCGTTTTTACTGGAATTTCGAATACAAACCCGAAGACCACGACAACAACGAAAAAACGTTCTTGGGCCAAACGGGCAATTTCAACGGCGAAGACATCATGGGCATCATCGTGGACCAACCCGCTTCGCCTCGGTTCCTAGCTCGGCACCTATACCGGTTCTTCGTTGCCGACGAGCCCCACGTCTCAGAATGGAACGTAACACCGCCGGTTGACCCGGATGCGATCGAAATCTTGGTTGACGCCTATAGCGAATCGCAAGGGGATATCCGCTCCATATTGAGGGTGTTGTTCAACTCAGAATTCTTCAAGAATTCCCAATTCGCCCGAGTAAAAAGCCCCGCCGAACTGGTGGTGGGGACCGTGCGAATAGCCGGCAACTATGAAGGGTTCAGGCCCGGGTTCAACAACCTGGCGTTGGAGTGCGGCTGGCAGGGACAAGAGCTGCTCAACCCACCCAGTGTTGAAGGTTGGCATACTGGCCAGGCATGGATCGATGCCGGCGCATTGATGCGGCGGGTCAATTTCGCCGCCGGCGTGCTAGGTGATACCTCGTTACCAGGTGTCCGGGCGATGATCGACAGGGTCAAGTCGCAGGGCAACCTCTCGCCACAGGCGCTGGTGGCTGCCTGCCTGGATGCGTTGGGGCCTCTTGAGGTCGGCGATACGACGCTTCGCGAGTTGCTAACCCATGCGCTGAAAGGCGGAGAATTAGCTTGGAACACCCCTGAAGAAACAAGTGCTTCCGAAGACAAAGTGGGCAAGATGCTGACTTTAATCGCCGCTTCCAGAGATTATCAATTTGCCTAGTAGGCAGACAGCAACTAACCCTGGGGAGAATCAGAATGGCGTCGACTAAAAAAGACCCAGTACTGGTGATACTGCAACTCACCGGAGCCAACGATTACCTGAACACCATAATTCCGTACACCAACCCGCTGTACTGGGACAACCGGCCGAAGGTAAACATTCCTGAAGAACTGGTTGTGCCTATCGACGACGAGCTAGCGTTCCGGTCAGACATGGAGCCGTTGAAGGATCTTTACGACCAGGGCAAACTGGCGATAATCAATGGAATCGGGTTTGATAATTCTCCCCGCTCCCATTTCCGCGCCATGGACATCTGGCACACTTGCGAGCCGGACCGTATCGGGACGGAAGGATGGGTTGGCAAGGTCATCCGAGACTTGGACCCGTCCGGAGAAAATGTGCTGAAGGGCGTGAATTTCGGTCAGGGGTTGCCTCGGGCCATGACCATGCGGGGCGTCCCGGTCACTTCGGTCAACCACCTGGCGACCTACGGCGTTTTCTCGTCGGTCTCCGGAATCAAATCCGCAGAAGAACGCACCCAACTTCTGGACAGCTTTGCCCGGATGTACGCACCGGCCATCGGCACCGGGCCAACCATGGAGTACCTGGGGCAAACCGGGCTAGACGCTCTTCGGGGAGCCGACATCATAAAGACCGCGCCACAGCAGTATTCTTCGACCGTTGAATACCCGACCAATGCTATCGCAACGTCACTTAAAGACGTGGCCCAGGTGCACCTAGCGGGACTGGGCACTCAGGTCTTTTACACGTCCCATGGGCCATTCGATACCCACTTCAACCAGGGCGGCTCCCACACCAAACTCTGGCAGGATATATCGGGCGCCGTGGACAGTTTCTTCGCCGACTTGCGGGAACATGATGCCGGCGACAACATTGTGATGATGTTGTTCAGCGAGTTTGGACGCCGCGTCCGCGACAACGGCACGGGCACCGACCATGGAGCAGCTGGTGTAGCATTCGTCATCGGCGACCAGGTCAAGGGCGGTATGTACGGCGCCTATCCCTCGCTGAAGCCCGAAGACCTGACTCAAGGAGACTTGGCCCCGAGCTATGACTTCAGGGGCTTCTATTCCACTCTGGTGGACAGATGGCTGGGTCTTGATGCGGTCCCAATCGTCGGCGGAAAATTCGAGCAGATGGCATTCGTATGATCGCTCGCAACTCATACCCGCCGTTCGGGGACACCACATGCTGACGACCGTCGCCGCCGGACGTGTCTACGACTATAGCCATTGCATTGGTATGTACAGCCAGTCCGGCCAGGGGTTTTGGACGCCCCAGGACTTTGTCTTAGGCAAGAACGGCCGGGTCTACGTGTTGAGCCGGGGCGTGGAGCAGTTGGGCCAACGCATCAGCAAGATCAACTTGGAGAGCGAATTCCAAGGCCAATTCGGTTCGTTCGGCGGCGAGGACGGGCGGTTCATCTGGCCTCGTTCCCTCGATCTGGACCATGATGGCCGTGTCTTCGTATCCGACGAATATTCCAACCGGATATCGGTCTTCGATCCAGAGGGGGCTTTCCGGTATCACTGGGGCCGAACAGGCAGCGGTCAGGGTGAATTGAACGGCCCTTCCGGGCTCGCTTTCGACTCCAACGACAACATCTGGGTCGTGGACAGCATGAACCACCGGGCACAGAGATTCAGCTCCACCGGTGAGTTCCAGTTAGGCTTCGGCCAACAAGGCGCAAATGACGGCCAGTTAGAGATGCCTTGGGGCATATTCATCGACCGCCAAGATGATATCTATATCGCTGACTGGGGCAACAACCGGGTGCAGAAATTCTCACCCACCGGCGAGTTGTTGGTGAAGTTCGAAGAATCCAGCACCGGCGTGGGTTCGCTGAAAGGGCCTTCAGGCGTGGCCGTGGACTCAGACGGTGATGTGTACGTGACCGACTGGGGCAACCACAGGGTGCAGATCTACGACACCGACGGCCAGTACATCACTGCGTTGGTCGGTGACGCACAACAACCTTCGCCATGGACCCAAACCTACATTGACGCCAACCCTGAGTACATCAAGGCAAGGCGCCGGGCCGACATGGAACCTGAATGGCGCTTCCGAAGGCCTGTGGCGGTCAATGTGGATGCCGATGACCGCATCATAGTGTTGGAGTCCTACCGCCACCGGCTACAGATCTACAACAAGCTCAAGGACTACGAAGAGCATTCCCTTAACCTTTAGGTTTAATCAGCCTTAAGGTAGACGGCCGTCTAATAACGCTGTTTCCCAAACGTCTTGTGTGGCCTTCTCTTGGGTCCATGGCCGCATGACCGCGGCGGCTCGGGCGTCCCGGTAATAACGCTCCAGTGGATGCCGCTTCAGCATAGCCCTTCCGCCACAGAGCCGAATCGCCTCGCCCGTCAGTTCGACAACCGCGCGTTGCACTTGCACATGAGCGGCCCTGGCACGCTGAATCGCCTCGACCGGCGGGTCCAGCTGCTGCTCGGAGATGGACCGGTAAAATAATGCCCTGGTTGCTTCGAGTTTAAAGAACATCTCAGCGAGGGCGGCTCCGATCGCCGATTGTCCGCCACGAGCGTTGGCGTCGGTTGGAACGCGTCCTGTGGTATATGCGACGGTAAAGTCGTAAGCCGCCTGCATCAGGCCCAAAAAAGTTGCGGAAAAGGCGATAAAGATGTGGGGTTGACGCTGGAATAGCTGACCAAACACGCCTGCCGGTAGGACCTCGGCATCGTCCGGCGCCCAGACATCTTTCAGTTCCATGTCCTGGCTCACCGTGGAACGCATACCTATAGGGTCCCAATCGCCGGAGAACTCCACGCCAGGGCCTTCCCTCGGTATCGAGAGATACAGCGTCCGGTCGACCCAGGGGCCATCCGACAGCAATAGCGCAGGCGTCGCGAAATAGTCGGCTACGCCAGCCGAGGACACAAAAAACTTGCTGCCATTAACCAAATACCCGCCGTCCACGCGTTTCGCCGTTGTCCCGAAGCGCCGCCCTCCGGCATCAATCGGGTCGGCCGTGCCTGATTCTAGGCGTTCGCCGTGGGGCTGCCCATAAAAAACGCCCTGCTCTACAACCTCGCGGTATCGCCGGGCGCTCAACTTTTTGTGGCGGTCTTGTACATCCCCAGGCAGCTCTAGCCCATCCATCAGCGGACCCATCATCAGCATGGTCAGGCAGTGCATGTTGAAGGTGAGGGCGGTGGAGGAATTGCCTTGGGCCAATTTCTCGGAGACCAAACAGTAAGTCTCATAGTCCGCTCCGAGCCCTCCATGCTCCTCCGGAACACATAAGGCCAAGAGACCAGCATCGCGAAGGTCCTGATAGTCCTCAACCGGGAAGGCGGCATCCCGGTCCAGATCAGCGGCCCTTGGGGCGAATTTGTCAATCGCCAACCCGCGAGCCAGGTCCATCAACTCTTGTTGCCGGGAAGATGGGCGTAAATCCACGGAGCAGCCCTCCGGGCGTTAAATCTAGGTCTGCCTTTAGAAGAAAACGCTGAGGTTCTTGGCCAGAATGACATTGGCATCCAGGACTATGGTCCGCTTGTATATCTTCCACCGGCCATCTTCCTCGCGCAGGTGGTCTTCGCGGCTGCCGGCGAAGATGTTCTCGTCGGTCTCATGATGAGACCGGTAAAGGATGAACGCTGTCTTGGCCTTCAGGTCGCCCTCAGGCAGGGGTTCAATCACAAGGTTGCCCACGAGGTGCCGCGTCCGCGACGGTGGGTCTTCGGACCAAGCCATGCCGGTGTCCAACCGGTCGACCCGCATGGTCATGTACGTTTTGTCGTCCTCGAAGATCGCCAAGTCCCCCTCTTCGGAAATCTCACGGGACAGGTCCTGACGGCCAACATTCAGGCGCCGAGGCATGAAATAGAAGACGTCGTCGGTGAATAGGTCGAGCCATTCGCGAAACTTTCGGTCGTCGAGCAACCAGGCCTCGTTGATGTAGAACTGCATCAACTCGTGCCATAGCTCGCTTTGGGAGACTCCATCTCCGAACGTTTGCGCTGTCATTGCTACCTCATCGGGAATCCCGTCTTGAACTGCCCGCTCCGCTCCTAGCCGTTCATCGTGGCAGTGCCCTCAAAATCGGCTGTGCCCGGCTCGATGGATATGTCCTCCCAGCTCTCGGCGTTCATGAACTCTTCCCAGCGACGGTAGAAGCTGCGTTGATTGTTCTCTGAGGTATAACGCTCGGCTACCGTGCCGGGAAAGTCGGGATTTGAACCGGCCCGGCCTACACCCATGGACAGGTCTTGGGAGTATTTCCGGGCCAACGGAGTCAGGCTTGATCTGGAAACGCCTCGCCAATTGTCCATATCGTCTTGCTCGAACAGCCCGGCCACTCCATTGTAGTTGCCGCTGCCCATTCTAAGGGCCCGCTTAAGTTCGTCAGGCATACCCTTTTCGAGCACAACGAAATGCCAGAATTCAGTCTCCAAGGGGCCTCGGGGGTGGGCGAGTCGAAGCCCTAAAACCCCATTGGGGAAGATACTGTGGTTGCCCAATTGAAGCTTCCCCGCTCGGACACTGCCTAGGCGGCGCTCGGCCTCCGCTAAGGTAGACCGGTAATACTCCTCAAATAGCGAGCGGTTTTCCTGGGTTACACCGTGGGTCTGCCGGGCTTGGTCTGGCCGCTCTAACATCCGCATCGTCAAAGAATGTCCATTGATGAAAAGGTGTTTGTTCGGCGATTCGAATTGCGCCTCGTGGGTTAGGCGTGGGAGGTCGAAGTGCCTGGCCTGGACCAATATCGCGGAGAGGTGTGTGGTGGGGACATGGTAATTGTCCGAGCAGTTATCGACCGCTGTCTTCCAATTCAGCGGCTCGATCCACTTCACCGGACCGATAGCCTCAGTCCCGGCGTCCAACCGGTTGAATGCCACATCCAGGCACCATCTGGCGTCTCCCAGATATTCTTCCAAAGAAGGCGCGCCTGAGTCCCAGTTGGCAAAGACGATGCCGGCGTAAGTTTCTACGCGCGCCGCAATCAGGCTGTGGCTGTCCCGGTCCATAGCGCCGTAATACGCTTCTTCCTCTCCCGGCACGTATTCCAACGAGCCGTCGTTTGAATAGGTCCAACCGTGATAGGGACAGAAAAAGTTCTTAGTATTTCCTACGTCTGTCCTGACGATCGCGTTGCCCCGGTGGCGGCACATGTTCAGGAAGGCATGAAGTTTGCCCTTACCGTCGCGGGTCAAGATCACCCGGTCCTCACCCATGTAGGTGTGGAAGAAGTCATTTACCTTGGGGACCAAGCTTTCGTGGCCAATCATCAGCCAAGTTCTTCCGAATACCTTCTCCAACTCCTCCCGATAGATATCTGGGTCAGAGAAGATACGGGAATCGAGTTTCCCTGTCTTTAAGTCAATCACGTTGTATTTTTTGTCGGAAACGGCCATGATTGCTCCTGATTGCTACCCACCTACGATGTAATTTGCCGGATTAGGTTAACGATATGGCGCAATGGGTTTCTGGTCAAGGGCAGCATACTGGTATCGATGCTAGAAACCAATGCTCCCGGCCAACGATGTGAGAATGGAGGTCAGGCATGGCGTCTCCCGTAGAATTTAGCGAACAGGGAACGAGTAAAACCGTGAAGGCGGGCGGCATGGATGTCCACTACCACGACGTTGGGTTCGGAGACCCAATCGTTCTCCTCCACTCCTACGGCCCCGGCACCACAGGCTGGATCACATTTCACAAGATATTACCTGCCCTCGCCCAGCGGTACCGGTGCATTGTGATGGACCTGCCTAACTTTGGGCGGACCGGCCCCGTCACCTACAACGAGCCTCTACACAACCTTCAGGCTCGGACCGCATTGGCGCTGATGGACAAATTGGGGATCGAAAAAGCCCACCTGGTCGGCAACTCCCAGGGTGGGCAGTCGGCCATGGTGGTGGCGATGAAGAATCCCGAGCGGGTGAACAAGCTAATCTTCGGCGCGTGCCATATCAAGACCGGAGGAGATCTCTACCTGATGGGCAATCGCCCTTCAGAGGGCAGCAGGGCCACCAATGATGTGATCGCAGATCCCACTCGCGAGAATGTGCACCGGTACCTCCGGGTCCATATCGACGATCAAACGCTGGTGACCGACGACCTAATCGACTATATCCATCAGAATTACACAGGGCACCCGGACCACGTGGCGGCCAACGCGGCCTCCGTGAGCGTGCCCTACGACCATGGCGTGGACCTGCCCAACATCAAGGCGCCTAGCCTGATCATCTGGGGGCGTTATGACCGCATGTGCGTCTTTGAGATTGGTATCGCCGCGTTGAATAACATCGATGATTCCAGATTGGTGCTACTCAATAATTGCGGCCACTGGCCTCCGTATGAGAAACCAGGGGAATACACCGCCCACCTGCTCAATTTCCTGGAGAATATCTAAGGGAAATCAATCTCGTAGGCGCAGCGTTACCCGGGAGACCGAAAAGGCGAGGCTACCAGATCACCTGGGATTCCTGAAGGCTTTCTACTTCCGACTTCCGTAGGCCAATGATGCCGTGGAAGACGTCCATATTGTGCTCGCCCAAGTCCGGAGTCCAAGTGTCGATGCTGGACGGAGTTTTCGAGAAACGCCACGGCGGCACCACAGCACGCATCTCGCCTTTTTCAGCGTGGGTTATAGTCGGGAATGCTTCTCTTGCTTCCAGATGGGGGTCGGCTCTCAACTGGCTGGGAGAAAGCGACGGAAACGAGGGGACTCTGCGAGACTGCAGTTTCTTCGTGACCTCGGTCGGTGTGTGTTTGGCCGTCCACTTGGAGATAAGCCGGTCCAGTTCGTCATGATGCTTCCAGCGGCGGAAGGCGTCGCCGAACTTATCGCCCTGGGCCCATTCCGGGTTGCCCATGACTTCGACAAAAGCCTTCCATTCGTCCTGTGATCCCACCGATATGCTGACCCACTTGTCCTCACCCGCACATCTGTAAACGCCTTGCGGTGCGTTGGAGTCGTCCCGGTTGCCCTGCCGTTGGGTCTCGCGTCCATTCATAGCAAATTCAAGCAGCGACTGGCCGATGAACGAAGACCCCAAGTCCCTGACGGAAACGTCGACGTGCTGGCCAAGTTCCGTCCTTCGTTTGGCGCAGAGGGCAGCCACGGCAGTGAACGCCAGTAGCATTCCACCTGTATGGTCCATGCCATGGCGAAGCTCCACCGGCGGCCCATCTGGGTAACCGGTGAGGTTACCCAGACCGCCGATTGCAGCGAACAAAGGGGCATAGCCAGCGTAGTTGTATTCCGGCCCACTCTGGCCGTTGGAGGACAAAGACACTAGGATGATGTCCGGTTTAGCCTTCCTTAGGGCCTCGTAGCCGAAGCCCAGACGGTCGAACACGCCGGGCCGGAAGCTCTGCAGAACCAGGTCAGAGACTTTAGCGAGTTCCAACGCCAACTCGATGGCGCGGGGTTCTTTGAGGTTCAGGGTTGCAGACATCTTATTGGCATTGACCTGCTCGAAACTGGGGGCCGGCTTGCCGTACATCGGGTGGGGACGGCGGGTGATATCCAATCGGGCCGAGCTCTCGATCTTGATTACCTGGGCGCCCATCTCAGCCATCATCAGTCCGGCGAACGGCCCGGCGGCATGCGTTGAGAAGTCGGCTACCCGGATACCGGACAACGGTCCTAGAGCGTCGGTCATTAGATCACCCCCGAGCGGGCCAATGAAACTATTTCCTCACCTGTGTAACCGAGAGATTGGAGCAACTCGGAGTTGTGCTCCCCTAGAAGTGGGGCCCGGTCAAGTACCGGCGGAGTTTCAGACATGCGGTATGGCGGTCCGGCATAGTCAAAGGTCCCAGCCTCGGGGTGGTCGAGCGAGACAAAGAATCCCCGCTCGCGCTGATGTGGGCTCTCAAACACCTCTCCAGGTGTGTAGAACGGGGCGAATGGGACACCAGCGGCTTGACCTTCGTGATACAGCCAGTCTTTGGTCTTGTCGGCCGTCCACTCCCTAAGGTTGCGGTTTATCTCCGCGCCATGGGTGAACGGGTCTTGGAATTTCTCAGGAGCAGCCCAATCGGGGTCGCCTAGAAAATGACCTAGGTTCTCCCACTGCCTGGGCTCAAGAGTCAGCACTTCTATGTGACCGTCCGTAGTCGGCATGACTCCACCAACCCGAAAGAAGCGGGAGAACCGGTCTTCTTCTACACCCTCAGATTCCAATCGTTGCAGCGGCATGTAACCGATAGTCAATTCGGCTTCTTGTGTCGAACAGTCGACGAATTGTCCCGGCGACCCATCCCACTTGGCATAGATGGCCCCGCACAGGCCCACGGCTGCGGAGAGGCCACCCTGATAAGAGCCCATCATGCTGCCGGCAGCGAGGGGCGCGCGGTCAGGGAAAACGTCCAAAGCCAGACCGTTGGGAAGCAGGTTGCCTTCTCCTCCGGCATGGAAGATGTTGACGTCGTTCGCTACATACTCGGAGTATGGTCCGGTGCTGCCGTATGGAGTGATTGCGGTGGCGATCAGGTCGGGTCGACTCTCGGCCAGCCTTTCCTGGCCGATTCCCAATTCTGTGGCGCGGGACGGAGAAAGGTCATGGGCCAAAACGTCTACTTGTCCGGTCAATTCCCAGAGGATCTCCCGGCCTTTACGGTCGTCCAGGTTCAGCGTGATGGATTTCTTCCCGGTGTTTAGATAGAGGAACATCCCGCTGCGCTCTGGATGGGGCACATCTCCGGGGAAGGGCCCTCGCCGCCGGGACGGATCCCCAGTCTTAGGCGGCTCAATCTTGATGACCTCGGCTCCCAGAGAGGCCAGCAGCTTGCCGCAGAACGGACCGGAAACCATGCTGGAGATCTCCAGCACCTTCAGCCCGCCCATCGCTGTGGGGAAAGTGTTTTCAGACGTATTCATTGGCGCTTTTTAACGGTTCGGGTTTCCTTCCGCAAATCTTGATTATTCCGGGAGAGTGGGCGGCATGCCCTGGCTGCGGGTGGCCGTTCGCAATTGGAGTTGGCTGCCGTCGGTGAACCATGGCACACGGGGGTCACGTGAAGGCAACATCACGGTTGCTTGGCCGGGCGCTGTGACCTGGCCACGCTGGTTCTCCGACCAGATCTCCAGGTCAACCAACGGCGAGCCGTTGTCGATGTGCTTGCCAATCACTTTGCCTTTCAGGTACTGGGTGTCGCCGTAAACGTTGAAGCGGCGGCACTCGACCCTCAGGCGCTTCAAGAAGGCGTCGTCACCCATCCAGTTGGTGACCAGGGTGCCCATCCAAGACACCCGCTGGGGCCCGTAGTCGTAGGCGCCAGGCACTCCCACCGCTTCGGCTACCGAATCTCTCAAGTGACCGATCCCGGTGTACTCAAGACCGCCACCGGCCTCGGGGTTCCGGAAGAAGTGGTCGGGATGGCGCAGGGCCTCGCGCAGCAGCACTCCGTGGGCGCTGGACCGGCCGGTGCCGACCAGGAACGCGGTCATGTCCTGCAGAGACAAAGGTCCGCGGAGCACAGTGTCTATCTCGTCACCGATATGTGTGTCTTCGTAATAACGGGTGTTGCCGCCCCTGGCTTTTTCGCTGAGGACCAATTGATCGATCTCTTCCAATTCTTCAGCGGTGTATTCGTGGCGCTTGGGGACATCTGAGTACTTGCCTTGCTCCCGCGAGGCACGGCGCTGGTGGCGGGTGCACCAACCCACTACCCTGGATATCATTTCGTCGCGCTGGTTCGTGTAGATGGTTTCCACAAACTGGATCACCAGCTTGCCCGAGTACTCACTTTCCTTCTCTTGGACGTCCAGCACTCTTTCGATGGCGTTTATAGAGTCGCCGGGGCGAATGTGTCGGAAGTTCTCCCAGTCGGTCCCGGCGAAGAACCCGTGGACTCCTGGGAGGCCCCAACGGGTCCGGCCGGACCAGTGCCGCATGAAGGGAGAGCAGGGATGGCCTATGATCGACCCATACTTCGAGTAGGAGGCGTACTCCTGGTCACGAAACATGGGATTGCTGTCGCCGATTCCGTTGACGAAGTTGAGCATGGAGCCAACGGAGGCGTCCCGAACGAAGTTTTCGGTCCGCAAGCGCATACCAATCATTGCCTTGGCAGCGGCGATGGACTCGGCAGTGATTCCCTCAACCTCAGGTAGGGTCTGAGTAACCCGTTCTTGTTCGTTTTGTTTTGCCATTTTTACCTCGGGTTTTTAGCTGTGAACCGGGATTCTTAGGCTACGTTACCAGAGTACCTGGTCTTCTTCCAGTCGGGTAATCTCCTCTTCTGCCATCCCTAAAAGGCCACCGAATATCTTCTGGTTGTGCTCGCCCAACAAAGGCGCGTGCCGATGGATGGAAGGTGGTGTCCTTTCCAGGTTCCACATGATGTTATAGACGGGCTCCGCCCCCAGAGACGGGTGCTCGATGTCGGAGTAAAGACCGCGTTCCTTGAAGTGCGGGTTAAATAGCCGGTCCTCTGCGCCCATCACCGGTATCGCGGCCACTCCATTCGCCTGGAGCAACTCTGTGATATATCCGGGGGTCCGCTCTCGGGTCCAAGCGGACAGGTTGCCGTCCAGATCTCTCCGATTTTCCAGGCGGGAATACCGGCTTGAGAATCGTTCTTCTTCACACCAGGCTGGGTTGTCCATGCCTGTTTTCAGCCCCTGCCACTCGTCCTCGGTCCTGACGGCGATGGACACCCAAGCGTCGTCACCTTGGCAAGGATAGTTGCCATAGGGGGCCATCGCCGGATCGTAGTTGCCTTTGGGGCCCATGACTCGGCCAGTCATTTCGTATTCCATCAGGCCCGCACCCATCGTTGCGACCGTGGCTCGTAGCATGGAAACGTCGATGTACTGCCCCTGGCCAGTCCGTTCTTTCTGGTGCAGCGCAGATACGATGGCGAATACCGAGTGCAGCGCACCCACGATATCTGCGTAGGCGTGTTTTAGTCCCAGCGGCCTCTCGCCTTCGTAGCCCATGGTACTGTCCAGGCCAGACAAAGCGCCGATGGACGGCGCATAGGCTCTCAAGTCTCGCAACGGCCCTGTCTGACCGTTGGACGAGATGGATGCCATCACGATTTCCGATTTGATTCCGGAAAGAACGTCGTAGCCCAGGCCCAGCCGGTCCATCACGCCCGGAGAGAAATTCTCCACAACCACATCGCAGTGAGGCACAAGTTCCTTAATCAGATCGATGGCCCCTGGCTTCGTTGTATTGACGGCGATGCTGAGCTTTCCGCGGTTGACGTTGTGGAACAAGGGATGTTGTTCCGGATCGGGTTCATCACCGATGATGGGGCGGCCCAGGCGCATATAGTCCATGCGTTGGCGGGTCTCCACCTTGAGGACTTCGGCGCCCATGTCGGCCAGGACCATGCCGGGTAACGCGCCGGCCAGGACCCAGCCAAAGTCCAACACCCGGTATCCGCTGAGCGGCCCAGGTCCAGAATTTTCGTTATCTTGGTTCATCGCCTAAATAATCCCTGTCTGGTAGAGCTTGACCAGCTCCTCTTTGGAGTAACCCATCACATCGCAGTAGATGCCGGCGTTGTGCTGACCTAGTAACGGCGCTGGCCTCGGCGGCAACGCGTCCTGATTCGAAAGTTTGTAGGGCGGTCCGGCGAAGGAAACAGGACCCGTGTCTGGGCGTTCGATCGCCACGAACTGATCGGCCAGACTTTCGTCGTTCCGGACCTCGCCGAAATCTCGCACTGGGGCAAGAGGAATGTGGTGCTTCAGCGCCAAGGCTAACAATTCAGCTTTGGTGTGCTGTGTCAGCCATTCCTCCATGTAACCGTCGACTTCGTCGGCGTGTTCGTTATTCATCGCCGTGCGGTTTCGGAAACGGTCCTCTTTGGCCCACTCAGGACTGCCCATGACCTCAAGCAGGGTGCGCCACTGCCTTCCTTCCGGAGAGCCGACAAATATGTATCCGTCCTTGCAGCGAAGGATGCAGTTGGGGTAGGGGAAGTCCAGGGCGTGGTGGCCGGTCCGCCGGGTCATGCGCCACTGGTAAACAGCCATCAGCGCTTCTGGGCCGTTGTAGATACCAGCCATGGACTCGACTTCGGCGATATCGATGTGCTGCCCGACGCCAGCCAGAAGGGCGATTACGATCGACGATGCGGCGGCCATGGCAGCGAAATAGCCAACCTCCGGAGTCCCAAAACCCAAAGGTTCTCGATCGGGGCTGCCCAGCCCTTCGCAGATCCCTCCGGCAGCCGCCAAATTGATGTCGTAGGCCTTGTAATTGCGGTATGGGCCGGTCAATCCGTAGGGAGTTATCGACGCCATGACCAGAGCATCGTTGTGAGTCCGCAGACTCTCGTAGTCGACTCCCAATCGGTCCATTTCGGTCGGGTGGAGGTTGTGTACGAAAACCTGAGATTGGGCGAGTAATCCGCCCAGAATCTCACGCCCGGTCGGAGTTTCCAGGTCCAGGGTCACTCCCTGTTTATTGGCGTTTAGATAGAGGAACAAGCCGCTCCGTTCGTGGTGGGGCTGGTCGTTGAGAAAAGGCCCGTATTCCCGAGCCTGATCTCCCACGCCGGGTCGTTCTATCTTCACAACCTCGGCTCCCATATCGGCGAGGAGCTTGCTGCAGTAGGGGGCAGATACGGACTCCCCAAGTTCCACGACGCGCAGACCCTGGAGCAGAGAAAAAGTCAAAGGGAATCTCCGGAGGTGTTCATGTTCGGGACAATGACGACTGCTGGATCAGTCTAAACATTGCCAATCGGATTGGGATTATACAGTGAAAAAAGCTGGTCTGTTAATGACCGTAGATGTAAATCCAAACTCACGCATCGGTGCCTAGCCCGCAAGATGCGGGATGATGTGTTTGCCGAATAACCGCAAGGTCTCCATCACCTCTTCATTAGCAATGGGACCGATCTGGAATAATGGCATGATTTCGTCCACGCCCGTGGGCACGTATTGTTCCATATAGCGAAGGCAGTCATCAGGGTCTCCGATGCAATACCGCCCTTCTTTGATCAAGTCCAGTGAGGAAATTTCGTCGCGATTAGATGACTCCGTGGCCACCGAACGTTGGTAGTGCCACTGGTAGTCGCTCGGCACGTCGGCTGGGTCCTGTTCCTGCCAGACCCGGTCATGGCGGAGGTTTTGCTGACTCCGATACCAATCTAGAATTTTGGCCCCTCGTTCCACGGCTTTATTGTGGCTTTCGGCACAGATTGCCAGCGTGCTGATGGAGACCCGATCCTTGATCACTTTCCCTACGGGTTTGGCGTTTTGGATACCCCCGCGATAGGCGTCTATTAATTGGGTCAGGCGATCCGGGCCGCCGCCCGACATAGCCAGGCATCCCAAGCCGAGCTCGCCGGCCTTTCTGAAGGTCTCCTCGCGGCTACAGCCTAGCCATATGGGAGGATGAGGAGTCTGCACCGGCTTGGGGTGGACCTCTCTAGTCGGGATTTGGAAATACTTCCCCTGGTACGAAAACTCCCCCTCGGCCCAGGCACGGGGGATGATCTCCAACGCTTCGTCCACCATGCCGGTGGCGTTCTCCAGGTCAACTCCGAAGGCTGCCATCTGGTACGGGTAACCGGAGCGGCCAACGCCCAAGTCCACCCTTCCCTTGCTTAAGATATCAAGGGTGGCCGTCCTCGCGGCAATGTGCAATGGGTGCTGCACCGGAGGAACTGCCACTGCTATTCCCAGCCTGATGCGGGATGTTCGCTGGCTGATGGCAGCTAGGGTAACATCCGGTGCGCTGGAGTGAGACCATTCAGTGCGGAATTGATGATCAGCCAGCCAGACGCTATCGAACCCCTGCTCTTCAGCAAAGACCACCTGGTCCATCATCTCCCAATGGCGATCATAGTCGCTATTGGGCGTCCAGGGCTTAGGCACCTGTATCTGGTAAAACATCCCGATCTGCATTAAGTCCATCCCCTAGATTGATTCGGCTAGGCACGAATTATACTACGTGGCATCGAGGCTATTCATTGGCATAGAATGAATTCGATAATCGATGAGGAAGGTATCGAATGGTTACCGTATTAACAGAAACGAGCGCAACCGAATCAACAATACCACCAGGCGAATCGCATCCTAAAGATGAGTTATGGCTTAGCACAAGTGATACCGCCGCCATAACAGGTTGGTCGATGAAACCGGAAGGTTTCTGCAAGGGTGATATCTGCGTGCCAGTGCCATTAGATAAGGCCGATAGTTTTGTCCAAGGGGACGCCATCAATGTCTCAGCTTTTTGGGACCTGATGGGCAAGCCTGCAGTTCGGAACGCGAATGCGTATGTGTGGCTTCTGGGAGAGGGCGCCGACCTTCGCAATGACACAATGCTTAGTCTTGAGGCGCCTAATTTCACGCTGCCTGATCTAAACGGCAATAACCATTCATTGACCGACTTCCGAGGGAAACGCGTCCTGTTGGTCACCTGGGCTTCTTGGTGAGGATGCCGGAATGATCTGCCAGGTTGGCAGACGATGTTTGAAACCGTGAAGAACGACGACTTTATGATTCTGTCAGTAGCGATGGATGCCGATGTCGAGGCTGCGCGACCGTGGATAGAGGCAGCCGCACCGGATTACATCACGCTTATCGATCAAAACCACTTACTCTCTTCGTTGTACAACATGGTCAACGTACCCCAGGCGGTCTGGATAGACGAAACCGGCATGATCGTTCGCCCGGTTGAGACGGGCGGTTCACTGGACGTGGTTAAAGAATATGACCCAGAAATAGGCGGATATATACCGGAGACAGCTGCACGTGTTGCAAGCGCAAAATCGACATATATCCAGGCCGGGAAAGACTGGGCTGTAAATGGCAGCGCCAGTCCCTTCCTGTTTGACTATGATGAAGCGAGAAAACATGTGCCGACAATGAGCAACGAAATGGCCCTGGCACATGCAAAATTCCAGTTGGGCCAATACCTGAGACGAATTGGCAGCGCTGACGAAGCTGATGCGCTCTTCGCCGAGTGCCGCCAGTTACACCCGGATTCATGGAATATCTTCCGGGAGACAACGGAGCGGTCGGCATCGGGGCTAGCCGTCGGAGAAGCGTTTTGGGGGAAGGTCAAATCCCTCGGTGATAAGCAGTACTACGCCACCATCGATATGGAGGGCATACCAAGGTGAAAGTTTCCAGAGTAGTATGCAGGCCGTAGACTATGCCCGTTTTCTACATCGAACAAAGCGACGCCCGGAGGGAATCTTCCAATGCGCGGATTCAGTGAAAAAGCGATTAGCCAAGAGTAGGCGAAAATGGATTTTCGGGGTCGCAGGCGGCCTGGCCGAGTACCTGGGCATCTCGCCTAAGCTCGTACGGATGGCGTTTGTTGTCGGGGCGGCCTTCTCTACTCTAGGGCTGTTGGCCTACGTTGTATTGTTCGTCTGGATGCCCAAAGCACCCGAAGGATAGTAGTCGTTGCTGTCCTCACCCAATAAACAACGTGTAGGACCCTCGGTTCACTTGTTCAATTGTCTGAGCACACAGCATGCGATGGTCTTTAGACAGCGCCCGTTTCGCCACTTCAATATTGACTGGTGAAATCTGCTCCAGAGCCTGGATTTCAGCCAGGGTAAAATACTCAGCCCTGTCGACTTCTTTCATGTCGGGGTTGGGCTCGCCGGACTGACGGCTCAACAGCATCACGATGTACAAGCTGTTGCCTCCTTCTTCGTCGTACCGGTTCCTGATACCCAACACCCCTTGGACCGTGGTCTTGACTCCGGCTTCCTCTTCTACTTCCCGGACCACGGCTAGCTCCATCGTTTCATTTTGCTCGACGAACCCGCCGGGTATCTGCCAATTACCACGGCCTCGCCGCGATGACCGCCGGACTAGCAGCAATCGGCCGTCGTCAACGACCGCGCCGCCAACGCCGACGTTGTATCCAGTGTTGTACCGGTCCGGTGGTGGCATCGTTTGATATTCCTTCGCTAAAAGAGTCCGTTTATTGCTCGATTGCCTGCAAGTTGGGATAGTATAGGCCAAGGGGAATCCTGCCAACCTTGTCTACGGACCGCCAACGCGGATTTAACTGCCGGATTTAACTAAAGGAGCTTCTACAATGACGATAGAAAGATTTACGAATGTAATCACAGAAGAAACAGAACTGCGTGAGATTTTTGGCGAGCCATCAGAACGCGCGGTGAACAAGCAGATAGACCGGCTGGATGTTCATTGCCGCGCTATCGTTGAAAAATGCCCATTCATATTGCTCGGTACATCGAATACTGAAGGTCAATGTGATGTTTCTCCAAAGGGAGATTACCCTGGTTTTGTGCGGGTACTGGATGATAGAACGATCGCCATTCCCGATCTACCCGGCAACAATCGCCTAGATACTCTCCGGAATATGATAAAGAACCCTCAGGTAGGCTTGATCTTCATGATTCCCGGAATGAATGAAACTCTGAGAATCAACGGCAAAGTCCAATTGGTTCGAGACCCTAGTTTACTCGAGAGCATGTCGTTCCAAGGGAAATTACCCAAACTGGCAATCGTCGTTAACGTTCAAGAAATTTTTACCCACTGCCCCAAGGCATTTCTCCGCTCCAAGTTATGGTCGGATGAATACCGAATCGAGCGCAGCGAATTGCCATCATTCGCCGAGATCTTAAAAGATCACTCGGGTTTTGTCGATTGCGACGTGGAAGAGTTACAGAAAGAGCTAGACCATAGACATGCGACAACATTGCATTAGCCGCTTATTCCCCCGGAGTTCTATCTTGGAGCCGGGCCTCGTTAACATCTCTGGGTATAGATGACGAAACAGGGAGGCAACTCAATTTAACCAAAGGAACACAATGCCGCCATGGGCTGGTCCAAACATCATCCAACAGGTCTGATTCATAATTCGGCACAAAACAGCTATCGAGGCTACACCCTATTCAGCAACCTCGGCGGCCATCACACCAGTCTCGTAGACATGGAAGGCCGGGTGTGCCATACGTGGCAATCTGACCAGGGAATCAACTACAGCTACCTCTTGCCCAACGGCCACTTGCTGCTCCGGACCGGTCCACCGGGACAGGAAGTCTCTTTTCTAGACCGACCGGAGCGGGACCTTCTGCCAAGGGGCGGCAGGACGGCATCCGGGGCCATTCTAGAGTTGGACTGGGACAGCAACGTTGTCTGGGAATACCGTGATCCACTGTTACACCACGACTTTGAACGTTTGTCTAACGGGAACACCTTGGTTTTGGTGTGGCAGTCGCTTCCTGAAGAGTTAGCCTCTAAAGTGAGCGGCGGTTTCAGCGCTGGCACGACCAAAGGACAGATGCTGGGCGACGTGGTGCGGGAAGTCACGCCGGATGGCAGCATGGTCAACGAATGGCGTTCCTGGGAGTACCTCAGCCTGGAAGAAGACACAATCTGCCCTCTGGAGGGACGCCTGGAGTGGACCCACCAGAACTGCTTGAACGTGACCAAGGATGAACACCTTTTGGTGAGCTTCCGCCAGACTAGCACGGTAGGCATAGTCGATCGGTCCAGCGGGGAGTTTAGTTGGAAATGGGGCCCCCGTGAAATCTCTCACCAGCACAACCCCACCTACCTGGACAACGGGAACGTTTTGTTATTCGATAACGGGCCACACCGCCAGGGCATGAGCCACTCCCGGGTCATTGAGGTTGACCCAAGCGACAACCAGGTCATCTGGGAGTATCGGGGAGACCCGCCTATATCCTTTTTCAGCTACCACATCAGCGGCGCGGAAAGATTGCCCAACGGCAATACCCTTATCTGCGAGGGCGCCCCCGGCCGCATCTTCGAGGTCACGCCCAGACATGACATCGTCTGGGAGTACATCAATCCATTTGTCGCCTCGAGCGGCGAACACGGTGGTGGCTCTGTTTCCAATAATGGCAATGCGGTGTTTCGGGCCCACCGCTACGGTCCAGACCATCCTGCTCTTCAAGGCAAGGACTTAGACCCGGCTCGCTATGCCAACTTGAACCGGCTCTACTCGCCTGCATAATGTCTGAAAGCCGGACTAGTGTTCCGCTGTCGCAAATAAGCTGATGCTCGAGGGCGGCACTTGCCCGGCCTAACGCCCACAGCGGAGGTAATGCAATATGTCTGATCCTAGCCGTTACGACGAATTCGGTTTTTACGCCCCTTTGCCAGTGGACCGCGCCGCACGGCGCGAACCGGGGGCAGACTTTCCGACTGGGCCGGATATTGGAAGCGCCCTGCCCGCTGTTTGCCTGCCGGACCAGCAGGGTCAGCTCGTGGACATTCGCCATCATTGCGGCAGCCGCGGCGCAATTGTTGTGTTCCACCGATCCGCCTATTGGTGACCGCCTTGTATGACGCAGCTCGTGCAGCTGCAAAAAACGCTCCCAGAGTTGCACGAGGCCGGCTACGAGGTGTTCGCCATCAGCAACGACACCGTCGAACGCCTCGCCGACTTTGCCAAACAGCACTGCATCACCTTCTCATTGTTGTCAGACGAGGATTCAACGGTGATCAGCTCCTTCGGCATTATGAACACCCTGATTCGGCCCGACGAGGGCAAGCACATGCGCTGGTACGGCATCCCATACCCGGGCACTTACATCATCGATGAAGCAGGCATTGTCGTCGACAAGGATTTTCATCAGCATCACGCTCGGCGCCTCTCTGGGCGGGGGTTGCTGCAGCGGGTATTGGGCACCCTGCCAGAGCAACATGTCGACGCACCGAAGGCAACTAGTGAAGGTAACGAAATCACGCTCACAACGAGCTTGGTCGATCCGACGCTAATGCTTGAAGTCATCAGTCTCCTGGTCTGCCGCCTTCACATCGCTGCGGGCAGGCACATCTACGCGCCGGGTGCGCCCGAGGCATTTACCCCAGCTAGCCTAGAGTTTCACGGCAAGGGATTGCGCTTCGGTGAACCAGAGTGGCCACAACCGCAGCGGCTCAACATGACAGATCTGAATATCCAGGTGCCAGTCTACGATCGGGAGGTCACCGTGTCAGTGCCAGTCACCGCCACCTCGGCACTGGTTCGCCTGGGTCACGGCCTTGAGCAAACATCGGTAAAGATCACCATTACATGCGCCTACCAATCCTGCGATGAAGTATCGTGCGGACTGGCCGAAACCATCGAAGCAACGATAAGTGTACCCCTCGAAGAACTTGTCGAACCAGAGGGAGTCAAGACTTACGCCAAACGCGTTGAACAGGAACAGTCTGCAAAGCGCCCGGATGG
>VFHF01000251.1 GCA_009392095.1 SAR202 cluster bacterium | reverse complement strand
AACACGAAGTTATTAACCGTTACCGGCGCTTTGGACGCGAAGAGTTCTATGACGATATCGCCGTGGTTAGTCTTTACCGTGGCCGTGTAGGCCTTGGATTCGTCGATCGTCATTGCTGGCGGCGCCGAGTATTGCTGGGCCATTTGGTTCCTCCGAAGGGTTTAGGTGATTATTAAGGATTTCGTCCGAGTTGGATTGTAGCATCCGTGACGAGAAGGGCAACAATCGTATCTCGGTCACTCATACTGGTCTCGAATCTTACTTCTCCTGATTTGACCGGCCCAAACCTACCGACGGAAAGGAATAGCCGGTGCCTTGGTCTATAATTGATTGGGTGGGTTGGACGGCCGAAATCTTTGGCCAGTAGTAGGTCTGAAATCCCCTCGATACCATCTCGCATACCAATTACTAATGAGACCGTTGTTGCTGGCCGAGTCTGAAGAGGCCGGTTAAGTAAGGTAGGAAAGGAGTCCGAAGTTGGAGTTACTTCAGGAGATGAGGGCCGAGGGCCACGAGCAATTGGTGATGGTCTCCGACGCCGGTTCAGGCCTCAAGGCTATCATCGCCATCCATGACACTACTCTGGGACCAGCCTGTGGCGGCACACGAATTTGGCCCTATAAGTCGGAGCAAGAAGCGGTCTGGGACGCGCTCAGGTTGTCCCGGGCCATGACCTATAAAGCAGCGGCGGCCGACCTTCCCCTCGGCGGCGGAAAAGGCGTGATCATCGCTGACTCCCACACCGACAAAACAGAAGCCCTCGTCCGTGCATACGGACGGTTCGTCGACACCCTGGGCGGACGCTACCTGACCACCACCGATGTCGGTAGCACCGGGCGGGACATGGAATACATTCAGCAGGAGACAGACTACGTGGTCGGTCTGCCCGTCACCTCCGGGGGGAGCGGTGACACTTCCGTAATGACCGGGCTGGGCGTTTACATGGGAATGAAGGCTTGCGCCAAAGAAGTCTGGGGCATCGAGTCTCTTACCGGCAAGACCGTGGCCCTTCAGGGATTCGGCAAGGTCGCGACCCAGACCGCACACCACCTGATGAAAGAAGACGCAAATTTAGTGGTGACCGACGTTTTTGACGATGCGCTGGACCGCGCCCGCGATATGGGTCTTACCGTGGTCAAGCCCAACGATATCTATGGTGTCGACTGCGACATATTCGCGCCGTGCGCCCTTGGCGGGGTGATCAACCCAGACACTATCCCGCAGTTGAAGTGCAAGGTGGTGGCCGGTGGCGCCAACAATCAGTTGTTGTCCGACAAAGACGGCGACGAGCTACACCGGCTGGGGGTCGTGTACGCGCCAGATTACATAGTGAATGCCGGTGGCATCATCAACGCTGAGGCTGAGATCGGCCGGGAGTACAACTTGGAGCGGGCCAGGGAAAAGACCGAAAGAATCTACGAAATCACAGAACGAGTGATCGCCAGATCCAAGAGTGAAGAGATTCCCACCGCCAAGGCGGCGGACCGTTTGGCTGAGGACCGGTTAAAGTCGGTGCGAGGCATCCGCCGGGTCTACCGCGCAAATTAGCTGCGCGATATCTCGAAAAGAAAAAGGCGTCCCAATTATTGGGACGCCTTTTTTGTTGCCATATTTCGGCGGGCAAACTACTGAGCTGAGGACTCGGCCTCAAACCCGGCCTCCCGGTGGGTACCGGAGCAGAACGGTTTATTTGTTGAATGACCGCAACGGCAGAGAGCTACCGCCTCGCCGTCTGGGACGGTGTAGTTGTTACCGTCTTTGTCGGTGATCGTGATGGGGCCGACAAACCGCAGGGGACCGTTCTCCCGAATCTCGATGTTTACATCTGCCATGAATATTCCTCCGTCTGGGATGTATTCGCACATAGGTGGCGGACTGCATCACGCGATGTCGCAACTATGGAGTGGGAAGTTATCTACTTAGCTACGGATTCAGCCTCGAACCCGGCGTCGCGGTGAGCGGAGTCGCAGAAAGGCTTGTTGCCAGACTCGCCGCAACGGCACATGCTCACCCACTGGCCCTCAGGTATGGTGTACTCTTTGCCGTCTTTGTCTGTGATGGTTACGGGGCCGACAACGCGCAGTGGACCGTTCTCTCGAATCTCGATATTGACGCCTGCCATATGAACTCCTCCGTCATTACTGTAATACTCGATAGCTCCGAGCTTTACGTCAGCTACCACGAATGGGAAGTAAGTTTCCCACCCTTGGTTAGGGGTGTCAAGCTGACTGGCGGTGTCTCAGGCGCTCCTTAAATCATTCAGATGCCGGCCTGCCGGCGATGGATTCGGGCTTGGCCGCGGGCTCAGGTTTCGGCCGTCCGCCTCGAAGCGCAGACAAGATGATTCCCACCAACAGCAGCCCAGCCATCATCCAGAATGCCCATTTGAGGCCGGCCACAAATGCCTCGGCAACGTCTGGGTTGACTGCATCCAAGCTGGGCTCCACTCCCCTGGCGCCCATGGTTGCGACTACCACTGTCGTGGCGATGGCGATGCTGGTCACGTTGGCCGAGTTCCGGACCAACTGAGTCAGGGCCGAGACCACCCCATATTGCGAGCGTTCCACCGCGCTCAATATGGAGCTGTTGTTGGGCGAGTTGAATAGGGCCGTCCCGGCGCTCTGTGCCATCAGCAAGACCACGATCAGAAGTATTGGAGAGAACTCGGTGAGACTCGTAGCCATGATCACCCAGGCTACGGCGGATACGGTTAGGCCGCCCACGGTTAGGCCCCGGGAACCAAATCTGTCCGACCACCGTCCGCTGATGGGGCCGAGCAACACCATGCACATGGCGGGAGGGATGAGCAACAGCCCTACCTCTCTTGGCGATAACTCCAGCACCCGCTGCATGTAGAAGGGCATCATGAACCTGGACGCGGAGCTTCCCATGAAAGAGAACCATCCAGCCGCCACCCCAAAGCTCACCAACTTTCGTTTGAAAAGACTCAGGTCCAGCATCGGTGTGGGAAAGTGCAGCTCCCACCAGACAAATGCGGCGCTCACAAGCACAGTGGCGATCGCTCCGGAGACGATAAGCCCCGAGGTCCAGCCCAACCGGTCGCCGTTGCCGACTACCAACAAAAACCCCAGCAGGGCCAAACCGGAAAACACCGCGCCGCCCCAATCGAATCGTTGGCGTGCCTCTCCCTCAGCCACCGGCTCCGGTTTGTCCAAAGGAAGGATCAGCATCGATATGAAGATGGTGAAGATTCCAACAGGCACGTTAGCAAAGAAAACTGAGCGCCACTCGAACGCGCTGACCAGCAGACCTCCGATGGCCGGTCCAGCGATCGCCCCGGCCCCAACCACGCTTAGGTGGGTGCCTAAAGCCTTGCCACGCTCGGTCCCTGGGAACGACGTGATCACCATGGCGATGCCGGCGCTCTGGACCATGGCTGAGCCGACGCCCTGGAATATCTTGGCGGCGATTAACGAGCCGAGGTTGGGGGACACTCCGGCCAGTGCCGCGGCAACGACGAAGATAACCATCCCGCCGATGTATACCTGCTTCCGGCCTATGATGTCTCCCAGGCGGCCCATGGGTAGGATCAGGACGCTGATGGCCAACGCGTAACCGACCACGATCCATTGAACGCTGGGCAGGTTGGACCCGAAATGGCGCTCTATGTTGGGCAGTGCAACGAGGACGCTGCCGTGGTCTACGACTGAGAGGAAAGTGCCGATGGCGATGGTGCCGAACACCCACCACTTGAAGTTGGGGCTGGACTTGATGGCGGAAATCACTAACTTAGATTACTCCTAAAGGTCCCGCGATTCACTCCGAAAAATGAAACGATACCTTCTATTGAGCTTTCTATCGAGCAAGCCTTCTATCGCGCCGCACGTAGCCCCGGTAGGGCCAGATAAGAAATCGCGCCTAGCAGAATTCCGGCCCCACCAACCACGCTGAGGGCGATAACAACGGTTGTGAGGTCAACCAGCAGTCCCACAGCAAGGCTGGACATGAAAACGAAACCTTGGCTGTAGAGATGCAGGCTGGTTATGCGGCTCCGTAGATGGTCCGGCACCAATGACTGGATCAACGTGCTGGACGATGTGCGGAATGTGGCCTGGGCCAGCGACATCAATCCGATCAAGATCATGGCTAAAAACAGCCAATGGGAAAAGGCGAACAAGACCACTGTTGTGGACGCCAAAAGAATAGCTGCCAAGCAGATCAGCCCTCGGTTGTAGCCGAAGCCTACGGAGGCGATCGTCAAGGCCGATAGAAGACCGCCAAATCCAGTGACGGCCAGTAGGATTCCCCCCGTGTCTGCACTGCGGTGCAGGACTTCAACGGTGAACACTGGAAGCACGAACCAGACCGGGTGGAGCAGCACGTTGGGAATCAGCCCAACCACCAACAGGTTCCAGATCACCCGTTCCTGTTTCCTGACGTAACGTAGGCCTTCCATGAAGTTGGCCAAGGGCGAGCCCACTGAGTCCTCCGGGCGCGTCTGCAAGTAGGGAGTCCTCATGGGAAAGAAGGCGAGCACAGTGGCCGAGTACAAACCGGCCTCAATGGCGAAATTCCAAGTAAAGCCGATGGTGGTGATCAGAATCCCCCCAACGAAGGGGCCAACCATCCTGGTGCCGGTGATTGTCAGGGTATTGCTGGCGTAGGCGTTGACCAAGGCTTCCCTGGGCACAGTGTTGGCGACCAAGGTCTGGCGGACCGTTAGCGAAATTGACCAGCAGATTCCCGATATGAACACGTAGATGTAAGCGTGCCACCACTCGACGTGTCCCGAGTGCACCACAAAAGCAAATACGATTGCCGCCATGGTCATGAAAGCTTGGACGGCCATGACCAGCTTTCTGCGGTCCACACGGTCGCCCAGCACCCCGGCCCACGGTCCCACGACCAACGTTGGAAGGGTGGTCATTCCGCCGGCCGTAACCACCAATAGCCCGGAGGAAGCGAACGAGTCTGTTAGGTCGCGGACCAGCCAGCCAATCGAAAGCAGTTGCAGCCACTGGGCGGTGTTGGCAAAGAAATTTGCGACCCAGAGAAATCGGAAGTCCCGGTAGGCCCGCCACGAGTCCAACGTCTGTAGGCGGCGTCGTGGCCTCTGCGGTGCGTGGCCTGTTTCCCGTTCTTGATCCTGCCTAACTATGATGCCGCCCTTGACGTCTCATATTTGCTTCAGTTAAATTCACTCTAGTTCTCCCCTTAAGGGCGAACGGTTCTAGTTAACCAGTAAAATCGTATTCTATGGGGTGCCGAAATGCCATTGTACGAGTATATCTGCCCTACTTGTGACCACAAGTTCGAAAAACTCCAGTCGATGAGCGCCCTCGGGGCCGACTGCCCAAATTGTGAGCAGCCAGCCAAACGCGCCATCTCAGTCTTCGCGTCGGTGACCAAGGGCGGCAGCGAGATGCCCACTTCGATGGGTCCACTACCTCCATTGAGCGGCGGTGGTTGCTGCGGCGGCGGATGTGGCTGCGGCTCGTAACATTCACGAGATACCGCTACAACCGGAACTCGCATGAAACAGGGGCAAGCATGACTTGCCCCTGTTTTTCGTTTGTTCACTCGGCGCCAAACGCCGGCCAGGATTTTATCTTAATTCGAGTCAGGACTCATGCACACTATCCAGACCGTCCATGGCTCGTTGCCAGCCGGAATACTTACGGTAGACCAGGAACGCGCTGCCAGCCACCGTCAAGATCAACGCCCCGGAAATGGCTCTGACCGCCACCCATAGAGTGGCGTCGAACCAGAAATCCTGGGGGAAGATCCGGACGAGATAATCGGTGCGCGGGTCCAGTCGCCAGAAATCGTTGGCGAAACTCAATTGGTGGAATTTTAAGAATACGCTATCGAATCCCACCAGAGCCACTAGTCCAAAGACTATCAATAACACTAGCGTGAGCCCGCCACCCCAGGCTAGGCGTTTGGCTAGGTCTGCGACGAACCGGCCCCTGTACAATGCGAAGCCGATCACGACCATCGCCGCCAGATACAACGCGGAAGCCAAGGCCAGCACGTACACGCCTCGCACAAGTTGCTTGACGTCTTTCATGTGGGCTACTTCCCGGTCGTTGAACAGGTCTCGCTCTGTGCCAAGGATGCTGGCCCGGACGTCCAGTGGCTCGTAACCGGAGTTGATGTAACTCCGGATGTCGGCGCCCACCTGGCGCAGGTCGCTGTCGGTGATGCCGGAGATGCGAGAGATTGAATACTTCTCGAAGCCGTCGTCGTATAGCCCCGGGCTGTTGAACGCCCAGGTAACGCTGGCAGTGATTAGGAACAGCGGCACTGCGATGATGAAAATCGCCCAGGGAAGCCAGCTTACGCGACCCATATCATCTCCGTTTTACTGACCGTTACAGGCTCAAAATTCACGGATTTATGCACCCAGCGATCCAATCTAAGTTAGCACCGGCCAGCTTGTGAAGCAACCGGGCTGCAATCTATAATTCGTCCATGCCGCCACAAGAGGATTCATCCCCAACTCAGGACTCTTTTTCCGAACAAGAATTGGGCAAGTTCCAAACGTTGATGGACATCGTCGCCCGCCTTCGCGCCCCCGGTGGTTGCCCCTGGGACCGGGAGCAGACCCACGAATCATTGAAACGGAATCTTTTGGAAGAGTCCTACGAGGTCATCGAGGCCATAGATCAGGGCGACCCCGCTGTCCTATCAGAAGAACTGGGAGACCTGCTGGTCCAGGTCGCTTTCCACGCCGACATCGCCAAGGAAGCCGGCGATTTCCAGCTTGAAGACGTGCTTCGGGAGATCAACGCCAAGCTGGTGCGCCGCCACCCCCACGTCTTTGCCGACGGGCATGCAAAAGACGCCCGGGAGGTGGAGCGGAATTGGGAGCAGATCAAGGCGGAGGAACGCAAGGCAAAAGGCGAAAGCAAATCGCCCGTCGAGGGTATCCCCGGCAATCTTCCGGCCCTGGCCTACGCCCAATTGATGCAGGACCGGGTGGGCAAGGCGGGGTTCGAGTGGGACGACATCTCTGGCGTGCTCGATAAGATCGTTGAGGAAGTGGCCGAGCTTAAAGCCGCCGCCACTCCGGAAGAAAAGATGCATGAGCTGGGCGACCTGCTGTTCACTATGGTCAATCTGACCCGTTGGTCGGGCGAACATGCCGAGGATGTGCTGCGCAAGGCCAACCAGCGCTTCGGAAAGCGGTATCTAGGCATGGAAAAACTGGCTGCCGAGCGGAGTCTCGACTTCAACAGCCTTTCCTTAAATCAGAAAGAGGAACTCTGGCAGGAAGCCAAGCGGTTGGTGGGTTAGTAGTTTTCTACTGAACCGAAATCGCCGCCAGTGATGTGCCCCGGCCATCATTCTTCCAAAACCCTCGACCAGCGGCTGCCCTCCGGACCTCTGACCGAAACCCGAGAGCGCAACGATCCGTTGGTTCAGGCTACGGCTAGGGCCTATCCGACGTGGCGTTGATTTTCATCCGCCGGCTTCGGCGGCTTCCTCAAGTGCGTCTTTGAAATCACCGATCTCGTCCACCAGCCCCTGCCGATGCCTTTTTGGGCGGTCATTATCTCGCCAGTGGCTATCTCGCGGACCTTGGCCTCGTCCAAAGAACGTCCTTCCG
>VFHF01000250.1 GCA_009392095.1 SAR202 cluster bacterium | reverse complement strand
TGGTCCACGATGGGGAAAAATTGACTTAGCAGCCCGCCTAAAATGTCCGGTGCGGGCTCGTCTTCCGATGCTTCTTCAACCGGAGTTCCCCAGAAAGTATCATAGGCGCGATGGAACTGATCCTAGTCGAGATACAGGGTCTCCAGTTGGGAAGAAAAGACTTCGATAAAGTTCCGGCTGGCGTGTTAGACGCTATTCTGCCCGGCGAGCAGGGCCCGTTTCACGTTGCCGCGTTCGAGGTCTGCAAAGGACCGTGCGTTGGTACAGGGTGCCAGCAGGAGGCGATCAATGGAATATGGCTGGGGATGGAGGGTTCGAACCTCCGCTTCCTGATCCAGAGTCAGGCGTCCTACCACTGGACTAATCCCCAACTAGGTGGTTGGCGCGCTACCGAATAGCCCGGCTAACTGAGCCTGGTGGCAATCACGGCGGCGGTCACAGAGCGATGACCACTGATCCTATGGTATTGACGGGCCAGAACGGTGTCAAGACGTGCGTAATCAGTCAACTTGACATCCCCTACTGTTTGTAACAAAATCGTGATGCCGCGCACCAGTCTTGGATAATAGGCTACCCCTTTTATATGACATTCTGATAGAGACGCCCTGCGGTAAATCCAGCTGAGAACGAGGAAAGATTAATGACTCTAGCGAAAACCGCCAACCAGTCAACGGTCACGGTTTCCGGGCACGAAATCGAGATGCACAAGGGCGGGTCTGGACCGCCCCTTCTGTTCCTGCACGGAGGCGGTGGATTCGGGACTTTTGATCCAACCAGCAGCCCCTTAGCCGATAAATTTACCGTTTACGCGCCGTCCCATCCCGGTTTCTTCGGATCCGCGAGGCCCGATTGGCTGTACACCATCAACGACCTGTCCCATTTCTACAAAGATATGGTCCAGCAGTTGGGCCTGGACGACTATGTCTTAGTTGGGCATTCCGTCGGCGGATGGATCGCTGCTGAGATGGCGGCCATGGACCATCACAACATCAAGGCCTTGGTCTTGATCGACGCAGCCGGGGTCCGGCCTGTGAACGGTGAGATAGCCGAAGTCTTCATGGTTTCCGGAGATACCCGGCTGAAGATGGCCTTCCACGATCCGGCGCAGGTACCCAACTATGACTCTATCTCGGCCGATCCCGGTCCCGAAGGGGCTGCGGTCATGCACGGAAACATGGAGATGCTGTCCAGGCTCTGCTGGAGGCCTTACCTCCACAATCCCAGCCTGACCAGGTATCTGGACGGAGTGAAAACCCCAGCGCTGGTCGTCTGGGGGAAGCAGGATGCTATCATTCCCGTGGAATGCGGAGAGATATACGCCAAGTTGCTTCCCAACGCCACATTGAAGTCCATCGACAACTGCGGTCACAACCCTCAGATGGAGAAACCCGAGGAGTTCAACGCCGCTATGGCCGCGTTTTTGGGTGAACTGTAACCACGCCATACTGGTCCCTCGCAAACTAAACAGCCAAAAAGTAAGGGCCTGGCGACGCCAGGCCCTTACTTTTTCTGATCGCTGACAGTTCTTTCAACCAATCACTCCGTCGTTCCACCAAGCATCTACCTCTTCCTTGCTGAACCCGAGGCCGTCTAATATCTCGGTGACGTGTTGGCCCAGAGCCGGGGAAGCTTCGGGAGGGTTTGGGACGGTGCCGAGGAAGTTGGCCATGGGACCCACCATCTTTACCTTGCCTTCTTGAATGTGCTCAAATTCGGTGACCAGACCGTTGGCGAGCACCTGAGGGTCTTCAAACAATTCCTCTATGAAACGCACCGGGCCGGCGGGGATCGCCAGTTCTTCGAATATTCGGAGCCATTCGGCGCTCGGTTTCTCGGCGATCAACTCCTCGGCACGCCGCTCCAAGGCTTCGCGGTAGGCCCTAGATTCAGGCTTGGTTGGGTCCCAGCTCGGCTCCAGACCGTCGTCGGTGAGCCCCAGGGTTTCCAGCAACCGGCGGCGCAATGGATCACTGAGAGCGCCGATTCCGATAGGTGAATCTTTGGTGTAATAGACCCGGTAGTATAGATTACCGTGATGCTCCCGACGGCGGCTTCCTGGCGAGAGGGCAACCATCTCTTCATAGGTTGCGCCTTCCGCCCGTTTGGCCGCCAAGTCTTGGACTGCCTTCTCCCTTGTCTCTCCGTCCAGGTTTTCCACATTAAGGAACCTGGCCCCCATCAACGATAGGGCCGATGCCAATAAGCTGGTTTCGATCTTCTGGCCAACGCCGGTGCGCTCTCTGGCGTACAGGGCGGCGCAAACAGCCCAGGCCATGCAGATGCCTGCCGAGGTGTCTATAAGGGGGCTGGACCAGACCCAAGAAGGAACCCCATCCAGGGTCTTTGTCTCAGATGCGACCATCCCGGTCATTGCCTGGACAATCATATCGTAGCCGGGACGATCCGCATCCGGGCCTTCCCTCCCATAAGCAGTAAGCTCGCAGTAGATCAGACGGGGGTTGATGGCGGACAACGTCTCGTAGTCAACACCCAATTTGACCGCCACATCGGGCCGGAAGTTGACTAAAGCGATGTCCATCTCCGGAATCAGCCTTTTGATTATCTCGGCCGCGCCGTCTTTGGCCAGGTTGATTGGGAGACTGCGCTTGCCCCGGTTATAGGTCATAAAAGGGCGGCTCTCGGTTGCAGTAAACCGCTGTGTCAGCCGCCAAGGCTCGCCCCAAGGAGGCTCAACTTTGATCACATCTGCGCCCAGGTCGGCCAGCAACCTGCCGGCCAGAGGCCCAGCGATGATCTCAGTAAAGTCCACGACTTTCACGCCGTCCAGGGCTCCGGGCATTGGGAGTTCCTCCAGAAGTTAAGCTTACTGAGGTGAGCCGTCAACTTTCAGCCATTATGCCGAAGGTGCGTGGACCTCGCAATGGGTTACTCTTTCAAGCGTACCAACATCATTTGAGGCGTCATCTGTTCAACACCAAGGCTGTCGCCTGAACGCTGACCGCCGACTTCCGTTCGCTGACTCTCTCCCGCGCCTGGGTCATGAGTGTTATAATTGCTGGGCGTCGGGGTGTGGCCCAGTCCGGCAGGGCACCTGCATGGGGTGTAGGGGGTCGTCGGTTCGAATCCGACCACCCCGACCAGAAAAAGAAGAGAGTTGTTAACACGTCGATAGAGACAAGTGTTAACAGCTCTTTTCGTTTAGCGGCTTCGCCTAGATTAAGAGATGTCCTCAACTCTTTTATCTACAGCAGTGCTCATAAGCATCAAGGGGCGAACGATTTCCCTGCCGATCTGTACCTAGAGGGTATGAAAGGTCCCCCTTTTATTTCCTAGTACTTTCCTACCCATGATTTCACTAGAGTTAATACCGTCATGCTTTCATGGGTACGTGGAGTGGGTCAGTAACAAAAAAAGCCCCCTCAAACGAAGGAGCTTCTTTCATAGGATCTAGCCATTCATTGACAGGAGTGCGAAGCACAACGGTTTTCAAGTGCGTCGCCGTGCCTACCAGTAAGTTTTCCTAGCCTTGTTATCTTCCCCAATTCATGCCTGAAATGTACCAATGCGTTCATTATGGCCCAAGGAGACATTTGCTCTTTTGTCCACGGTTTTGTCCGTGCGAGCGTTCTTCCGAGTACCTTGCGATCCCTAAGGACCACTATATTCAAATCGGGCCAAGTTTGCTGATTTTCCTGAGTACTCAAAACTTAGGTCTGGGTCAGTTAACTTCAAAGTGGATGAGCGGCGGACGCTGACTGGGCCCGTAAAAAACGGAACCGCCATTCCGCTAACCGTCGTATCTAAATTCCCCGCTCCGGGCATAGGATGAGGGATTTTTTCTGAGGCCGCTTCCAACACACCGTCGATTGTTACTCTGTGTTCCCCGTCCACAGTTTCAAACTTTATGGGTACGACCTTTGGAGGGATTGCGGTACCAATCAGTCCGCTAAAGGGCTCAAACCAGCCTCCAGCTTGACCGGACAAAATATTGCCAATGGCTTCTGCCTGTGTTTGTGAAGCTTGCTGATCAAGATAGACACCTAGTGTCCAGTTGCCTTCGAATGGTTTACCTGGTATCTGAAAGTAGAGCACGACATTCAGACCACTCAATCCGGTACTACCATAATTTCCTTGATCTATTCGCAAACACAAAACTGCCTCACACGGTAGATCACTCGGATCCCCACCGTAGTTACATGGGCAAACTGTATTGCAGCTACACATTTCCAAAACGTCGCCCTGCATGTGCCACGATGTTGCGGTAGTCATCAACTCCACCTCAAGGTTAAGGTTCATTTACTATCGTCCGTCTAATATGTTAACTCATTTCAGATTCCCTAGACGTGACGCCAATTGGCGTTACGCCAAATGCTAGAACGATAGGTCGCCAGCATCGATGGTTTCAGATCGAGGCTGAGTAGCGAGAGAGGGTGTCCGCCAATCCCGGTCATCATCCTTAATGGCCCGTGCGTCCGTATGGTTGGGTACAGTCGCCGGAAGTATGGGCACGAAAGCGGCTAGTCACCGTCTGCGATGATTACTGCGCTGTCAGCGGAATCGAATCGCTGCTTGATCACAGCCTGATATTCTGGCGAGTCGTAGAACTTCTTGGCCTGTTCATAGCTCTCGAATTCCACGACGACCACGCCGGAAGGTTGCCAATCACCGTCCAGGGTTTCAACATTCCGGCTATTGAGTAGGAACTTGGCTCCGTATTGGGCGAAAGAGGCGCTCGCAGACTTCTGATACGCGGCGAAGGCATCCGGGTCATTGATGCTATTTAAGGTTGCTATTATGTAACCAGGCATGGCAGGTCTCCCGCTGATGAGTTCAAAATCTTAGATTGGAGGATACTAGCGGAAAGAAGCCTAATCGTCGAACCCAGGAATCCCGGCAATCGCAATACAGACTTCCACGCACGCGTGACAGTACAGGCCAACGTCATCAGCACGCCATAATAATGGCCTTCACCGTCGGATTGTTGATACTGGTCATGGGGACCACCGACACCGAGCACCCGCCCGCCGCCGGCATTGCCATCGAGATGGCCAGCCGGGGGTAGACGCCAGAGGTATTTGAAGGCATTTGGGGTCCAAAGTCCTCCTGGGAGTGATTAAACTGGTGCTGCGGCGACATCTGCGTGACCTGCTGTGAGCGTACCAGTCGCTAGACCGAATCTTTAGAGCAAGTGAGGACACAACCGACATGAATCTATCTTTGGAAGGAAAGATCGCCATCGTGACCGGCGGCAGCAAGGGGATCGGCCGGGCCGCTGCGTTGGCGTTGGCCCAAGAGGGTGTGGACGTGACGATCTGCGCCAGGGGCATGGAAGACCTGGAAGACGCCGCCGCCGAGATCCGGACCGCCACAGGCCGCAAAGTTTTGGCCGTCCAGGCCGACATGGGCAACCCCGATGACATCAAAAACCTGATTGCAACGACGGTGACCGAGCTAGGCGGGGTCGACATCCTGATCAATAACGCCGTCAACTCCAAGGCGGCGCCCTTCATGGACCTGGCCGACGAAGACTGGTTGAACCACATTAACGTCAAGGTCATGGGCTATGTCCGCTGTTCCCGTGAGGTCATTCCCCACATGCAGGCACGTGGTGGCGGTAGAATAATCCACATCGGCGGCATGGCTGCCCGGCAAGCGAACACACTGGCCAACAGCAACGGCGTCACCAACTCGTCGGTCTCAAACATGGCCAAGAATCTCTCTGATGCGTTCGCGTCCGACGGAATATTGGTCAACTGCATCCATCCGGGAACTACAAGAACCGAACGGCAGACCCGAAGCCTGATAGCTCGAGCGGACCATGCCAGTATTTCAGTTGACGAAGCCGAACGTCGCGCCGTCGCGGACATACCCATCGGCCGCATGGTCGAATCCAAAGACATCGCCGACCTGATCTTATTCTTGGTCTCGGACCGGGCCGGAGCCATCACTGGTCAAACCATAGCCGTCGAGGGCGGAGCCGGCCGTGGCATGAACTTCTAGCCCTCGCGTTTGCCAATCGCATCCTATACTCTGAGTGAGGCATAAAAGTACATGATCCTAACAAGCACGTGACCCTGAGCTAGCAGCCCAGCGGCATCCGACTAAGAACGGTTCACTTACCCCTTCATACCCCATGAAGGGGTAAGTGATTTTGATGCCGTGAGCTCCTTGCTACGGGAGCAGATGCTAATGGGCAAAGCCAAAGTTTTACCCGTAAGCGACGCCATAGCT
>VFHF01000249.1 GCA_009392095.1 SAR202 cluster bacterium | reverse complement strand
CGGCTCATGGGGCTTCGCCTCAACCAATATCGTCTCCCCATCTGAGGTGGACCGTATCACCGACTTGGCGGTGGAGATCGCCAAAGCTTCATCGGGGTCCAGCAACGGGCCCGTATCTCTAGGGCCGCCGGTGACCAGCCAGGGCGTGTATATCACGCCCATCCAGACCGACCCTTTCTCCATCTCAGCGGAAGACAAGTTGGGGCTGCTATTGGAAGCCGACCAGCGTATGGGTTCGGTCAAAGGCATATCGGCCAGAATGGGCAACCTGATATTCATCAAAGAGCATAAAACCTTCGCCAACAGCGACGGCGCACTCGTTGAACAGACCATCTACGAGGCCGGCGGCGGCATCATGGCCACCGCCAGGGGCAGCGGCGAAGTTCAGCGGCGGTCCTACCCACAATCCATGCGGCAGCAGGGCTGTTCCGGCTGGGAGTTCGTGGCCGCCATGGACCTGCCGGGCAACGCCGAACGCACCGCCACAGAGGCGGTGGAACTGTTGTCCGCGGAGCACTGCCCGTCCGGCCTCACAACATTGATCGTCGGCGCTTCTCAGCTGGGACTGCAGATACACGAGTCCTGCGGGCACGCCATCGAGCTGGACCGCGTCCTTGGATCAGAAGCCGCCTACGCGGGTACTTCGTTCCTTACGACCGACAAGCTGAACAACTTCCAATATGGTTCGGAGCAGGTAAATATCACCGCCGACAGCATCCGGCTGCCAGGCCTGGGGTCCTATGGCTGGGACGACGAGGGCGTGCCGGCACAGTCGACGCCGGTGGTCCAAGATGGGCGGTTCGTTGGCTACCTGATGTCCCGGGAGACCGCCTCCGGGCTGGACCTGCCTTCCAATGGTTCCATGCGGGCGGCGTCTTGGAACCGCATACCGTTGATCCGGATGAACAATGTGAGCCTGGAGGCAGGACATTGGAACTTGGAGGACCTCATCGCCGACACCGACGACGGCATCCTTATGGAGATGAACCGGTCATGGTCCATCGACGACCGGCGTTATAATTTCCAGTTCGGCACGGAAACGGGCTACGAGATCAAGAAAGGCAAATTGGGGAAACTGCTGCGTAACTGCACCTACACCGGCATCACACCGGAGTTTTGGAATTCCTGTGACGCGGTCTGCAACCGGGACCAATGGACCATGTGGGGGATCCCAAACTGCGGCAAAGGCCAACCCGGCCAATTGGGCCACACCGGCCACGGCGCGGCGCCGGCGCGGTTTAGGAACATCCAGGTCGGGGTGATGCAATGATCGGAGAAAAGTCCGCCCTGGCCCTGTTGGAGAAAGCCTTGGCCTATTCCAAGGCAGAGGAGACCGACATCTACCTCAGCGCCCAGGACCTGGGCCTCTCCCGGTTCGCGGGCGGGGCCATCCACCAGAACGTGGCCCATAGTGACATCACTTTGAACATCCGCTCGGTGGCCGGGAAACGCCTCGGCCGGGCTACCACTAACGACCTGAGTGACTCCGGAGTCCAAAAAGCGGTCGAATCAGCCCATCAGAACGCCCTGTTGATGCCTGAAGACCCAGCACTCATCGGCCTGCCCGAGCCGTCCTCGGCGGTCAATGTCGCCAGTTGGGACGAGGCCACAGCCTTCTGCAGCCCCGAGACTAGGGCGTCGATTGTCCAGGGCATCTGCCTGCAAGGGAAAGAACACGCTCTGAACGTTTCCGGCGCCTGCCGCACCGGGGTGCACGCGATCGCCGTGGTTAGTAGCCGAGGCGCGAGGGCCTACCACTCTGGGACCTTTGCAGGACTGATAATCAATACCATGAGCAGCACCTCTGCCGGCTGGGCCAAGGGAGGCGGATGGCGTCTCTCGGACATGGACACCGAGGCGCTGGGCAGGGAGGCCGTCTCCAAAGCGGTGGACGGACGGGACCCGGTGGCCGTCGAGCCGGGGCGCTATCCCGTGGTGCTGGACACCTACGCCGTGGACGACATCCTAGAAGCCCTCAGCCTCTACGGCATGGGCGCCCAGGCGGTCCAGGAGGGGCGTAGCTGGATGAACGACCTCATCGGCACCCAAGCCATGAGCCCCAATGTAACGGTTTGGGACGAGGGCTCGTCTCCCCTAGGCTGGCCGGTCCCCTTCGACGCCGAGGGCATGCCTCGCCGCCGGGTCGACATCATCACCAGGGGGGTGGTTAACACTCCGGTGCACAACTCCTACACGGCTGGGAAAGATGGCGCCGTTTCCACCGGTCACCAAGCCTATTTCTCCGGGGGGCCCATCGCCAGCAACCTGTTCATGCGGGAAGGAGACTCATCGCTCCAAGAGCTTATCGGATCCACCGAGCGAGGCCTCTACGTTACCCGGTTCTTCTACACCCGTCTGGCACACTCCAATGGTTGCGTCATGACGGGTATGACCAGGGACGGTACGTTCATGATCGAGAACGGCCAGATCACCCACCCGGTGAAGGACCTGCGGTTCACCCAGTCCTACGTGGAAGCATTGGGCAGCGTCGAACTCGTCGGCAGCGAGTCCAAACTAGTGCTTAACGAGGTAGGTTTCGCCACTCGAGTGCCAGCCCTTAAACTAAGTAGTTTCAATTTCACCGGCGTGACTGTTTAGCCGTCAGACAAAGGGACAAGCCATGATCCGAGAATGCGTTGACGCCGACTTTGAAGCCATATACGAGATCATCAACGACGCCGCCCAAGCGTACCGGGGAATCATTCCGCCCGACCGTTGGAATGAGCCTTACATGCCCAGAGAAGAGTTGCGGGAAGAGATCTCGGCCGGGGTGGTGTTTCTGGGCTACGAACAAGACGGTGAGTTGGCCGGTGTGATGGGCACCCAGGACATCCAAGAAGTGACCCTGATACGCCACGCCTACGTCCGTACTGAGCAACGGGGCCAAGGCATCGGCGGAACACTACTGGCGAGAATCATGGACGAGGCGACCCAGCCAGTGTTGATTGGGACATGGGCCGACGCGGTTTGGGCGGTGCGGTTCTACGAGCGCCACGGTTTCCAAGTGGTTCCGCCCCAACAGAAAGAAGTCCTGCTCCGGAAGTACTGGACCGTGCCTGACCGCCAGATCGAGACCTCGGTCGTGCTCGCCGACCAGACGTGGTTCGCCACCTGACGCCAATCCGGGTATTATGTCAGCCTAATCATAACCTGACGGACTTAAGAGACCCTAAGGAGTAACTGGCCATGAAAGCAGCCGTGTTGCACGAAGTGAACCAACCGTTGCAGATCGAAGAGGTGGACATCGCCTCTCCCGGACCCCGAGAAGTGCTGGTGCGCACCCGGGCGTCGGGCGTTTGTCACAGCGACCTCCATTTCGTGGAGGGTCTCTACACCACTACCATGCCGGTGCTGCTGGGACATGAAGCCGCGGGAACGGTGGAATCCGTGGGCAGCCAGGTCGACTACGTTTCGCCCGGCGACCGGGTTATCTGCTGTCTGTCGGTATTCTGCGGCCAATGCGAGCGCTGCACCACCGGCCGGCCAGTGCTCTGCTCACGGACCGGATTGGTCCGCGGGCCAGACGAGACGCCGCGCCTGAGCCAGGGCGGTAAGCCCGTAACCCAGTTCGCCAACCTGGGCGCCTACGCCGAAATGATGCTGGTGCACGAGAATTCACTGGTGAAGATCGAGCAGAACATTGGTTTCGAGCAGATGGCCCTCATCGGCTGCGGCGCGACCACGGGCCTGGGCGCGGCAATGAACACCGCCAAGGTGGAGCCCGGCAGCACCGTGGCGGTCATCGGCTGCGGCGGTGTGGGGCTGAACGCCATCCAGGGCGCCCGGTTGGGCGGAGCCCTGCGCATCATCGCCATCGACGCAGTGGAGGACAAGCTGACGCTGGCCCGCGAGTTCGGGGCCACCGAGGTGATTGACGCGTCCAGCGGCGACGTTGAGAAGCGGGTCAAGGACATAACCGGCGGTGGCGTGGACTATTCCTTCGAGGCCATCGGCAAGAAGGAAACGGCTGAGCTGTCCTTCGAGTTGTTGCGTGCCGGTGGCACCGCCACAATCATCGGCATGATTCCCCAGGGCACCAAGATCGAGCTGGACGGCTCTGCCTTCCTACGGGAGCGCCGCATCCAGGGAAGCAGCATGGGCTCCAACCACTTCCGAGTGGACATGCCCCGCTACATAGATTTCTACCTGCAGGGCCGCCTCAAGCTGGACGAACTGGTCACCAAACGCCTAAAGCTGGAAGACATCAACGAAGCCTTCGGGTACATGAAAGAAGGGGCGGTTGCGCGTAGCGTGATGATGTTCGATTAGGCAATCGGCGTCTCAGGAGAAGAAAGGTGGTGACGCTGAACGATCTCCGCGATGTCCAAAAGCTCCCCTATCCCAACGATCGGAAGACCATTGTGCTCAGCGGCGGCGTGCAGCTTTTTTCTGGCCTCTCCTCTCACGTAGAGACCGGAATCAACCAACAGGAACGGCATCCCCAGGTTAAGCGCCGCCTCTAAGTCGTGGCTAGAATCGCCGACGTATAGAGAGCAGTCGACCTGGCCGCCCAGACAGTCAACTACCTTGACCAGGATCTCTGGGTCTGGCTTACCTTTGGTCACGTCATCTATCGTCAAGACAACGTCAAAATACGGCCCGATGCCGTGAAATTCCAGCACGCTGTCGACCACTGCCCGGCTGCTCATCGTGGCCACGGCTAACTTGTACTTCCTGTCCTTTAACGACACCATTAACTCTTTCACGCCGGGCAACAAGAGTGTTTCGCTGATGAGCTCCAACTGCAACCCCGCCCTCAACCGGACCGCAGATTCCAGGGCCTGGTCTGCTTGGCCAGCGCCCAGGTCCCGCTCCAAAAAATGGCCCATCAACTTGCGGGCGCCCCCGCCGAACACCTCTCTCAGCTCGGCGGCCGTCACCTGGACGCCGAACTGAGACAACGCCTCGATGGTGGCCCCCAATGCGGCCGGTTGACTATCCACCAAAGTCCCGTCCAAGTCGAAAATAACGGTGTCGGTCTTGTTGGGTATCACTCTACGAATTCACTCCAGGGCCCAGACCCTTCTCCCATGTTCTTACTGCACATCCATCGGAAACTCTTGCATCTTTTGTTTTTCGCCCAGCTATTACTTTATCCGGTTCCGAACTCGCTTGAATCCCCGCCAATCCCGACTTGCCTGGATCCTGTCATTTCTGCTTGGGCCGGAAGGGAGGTAAGTGGCCCGGCCTACCCAATCTTCGGAAAAACTTGCTCCGTCAGCAGCCGCAAACACTTTGACTGCAGTTCGTGGGGTATCTGGCGACCGAAGTTGATCTCGTAGACGATCTGGGTTAGGTGGAGTTCTTTGATGAGTTGCTGCAAGCGGTCTACGACCCGGTCCGGGGTACCGTAGACCACTTTGTCGCGGAGCCAGTCGTCGTAGGTCATGTTGGCGAGTTGTTCCGACTCATCCTGCCAGTTACCCGTGGTGCCCTCCCTGGATGCGCTGACCGCCACTCTTTGGGCCAAGCCCGTCATAGACGTGAGTGCGCTTTCTCTGGGCTCGCTATAGGCTTTCTCCTCGGTTTCTGAGACGTAGACCGGCACCCTCAGACCCACTTCCCCCTCGCCGGCATGCCCGGCGTCTTGCCAGGCCTTCAGGTACTCCTCGATATGCGGCGCCAGGTCAGACAGAGCAAAAGCGCGTGACGGATTGATGAATATCGGATAGCCCATGCGTCCGATGATTGGGAAGGTCTCCGCCGAGGTAACGCCTACCCGAATCGGAGGATGGGGCCTCTGGACCGGCCTGGGTTTTAGCTTTATTCCCTCACAGTGATAATGGTCGCCCTCGAAAGAAAACTCTTCTCCGGTCCAGGCCTTAAGAATGATTTCGAGGTATTCTTCGAACCGCGTCCGGCTCTCCGGATAAGGCGAGTTGAAGGCGTCGTGGTGCTCTGGGAACGTGCCCCGGCCCACTCCGAACTCAACCCGGCCGTTGCTGATGTGGTCCAGGGTTGCAACCTCTTCGGCGACCTTAAGAGGGTTGGCCAACGGCAGCAGGTAGACCCCGAACCCGATGCGCATCCGTTCGGTACGAGCGGCCACCGCCGTGGCGACGGCTATCGGCGACGACAGCACGCTAAAAGGGATGAAGTGGTACTCAGGCAGCCAGACCGAATCGACGCCCAGGCTTTCCGCTTCGTCGATCAGGCTGAAGCCCTGTTGGAACACCTTAGCCTCGTCGGCATTTTCTTGCCCGGAGAATTCCAGAAACAATCCAAAATCCATGGCGCCTCCTCAGACTGGACGGTCCCTAAGATTGCCTAGCTAGCCAGGTCGGGCCGGTTGGGCAGGAGCATCAGCGTGGTGAGCATGGTGGTTACCAGCTTCTCTTCGCCGTCTTCAATGGCCACCACGTCCCCTTTGCAAACGGTAACGCTGGCGCCGGGCCGCACCACTTCCCCCCGGGCCACAAACCGCTCTCCTTTGGCCGGAGCGATGAAGTTGACCTTGTATTCGACGGTCAGGACAGCGGTGTCGGGCGCGCTGAGGCTGAAAGCCGCATACCCGCAGGCGCTATCCAAGATTGCGGTGGTGATGCCGCCGTGGATGAAACCGTGTTGCTGGGACAGGTCAGTTCGGTAGGGCATCTCGATTTCCACTTCCCCGGGATTCACCCGGCCCAATACCGCGCCCAGGGTATGCATGGCCGTTTGGCGGCTGAAGCTGTTCCGGACCCTGGCTTCAAAGTCCGGGTCTCTGGGCTCGAATTTAGACATTGGTCATGTGCTCCGATATTTCGATGGTCCCCCTCGTCATTCCAAGGACGACTGGAATCCAGAAAGACGTTTTCAAACGCTTGCCGGTGGATTTGGCGCCATGTCAGCCAAAAGTCCTGAGTGGATTCCGGCTTTCGCCAGAATGATGGGGCAAGGCAGTCAAACTTGTCACTGCAACCTGTATTTTTTAAGCGCGGGCGGGTTAAAAACCCGCGTCTACGGTTGTTGTAGGTAGCGCTCTACATCATGAATTTGCCTTCAGAGCGGCATCTCTGGATTCCGTCCTTCCGGGGAACGGCCAAAATGATAGGATGAGACCGGGCCGCTTTAGAATTTTAGGCCGGTCGCTTCTTTGAAGCGGCGCATGGCTTCTATGTGGTCTCCGGCGGTCTTCAGGCCGGCCTGGCGGTTCTCTATGGAAAGATAGCCAGCACCCAGTTCCTGCCACGCCTTGGCTTCGTCAACCCAGTCTTCGGGCTGCCTGCCCCCGGTGCGGAGACGTCCGTCCAGACCCAGGGCATCGGGGTCCCGTCCCATCTCCCGCATGAACCCATGCGTCTTTTCTACGACGGCGCGGCCCGTCTCGTCGGGACTGAAGTTGGGGCACCACCCGTCGGCCAGCCTGGCAACACGCTTCAGCACGGAGTCAGGCGGCATGGGACTTTGGGAGCTGCCCGCGCCCAGCCAGATGGGAATGGGACGTTGGACGGGCAGTGGATTCAGGCCAGCGTGGCTGATGTTGTGCCACTTTCCGTGGAAGTCCACCACGTCTTGGGTCCAGAGGGCCCGCATCACCTCGATCTGCTCGGCGCTGCGCGCTCCCCGGTTGTGGAAGTCCTCACCTAGGGCTTCGTATTCGACCGCGTTCCAGCCCACGCCGATGCCGAGCCTCAGCCGACCACCTGAGAGCACGTCCACCTCGGCTGCCTGCTTGGCCACGAGCACCGTTTGGCGCTGGGGCAAAATCAGTATGCCAGTGGCGAGGCCGACCCGTTCGGTGATGCCCGCAAGGTAACCCATCAGAGTCAGCGTTTCGTGCACCACCGACTTGTGGTTGTAGGTGCGCAGGGCGGGAAAATCGTGGTGGGCAGGGTCTGCGCCAAGCACATGGTCGGCGATGAAGATGTAGGCATAACCCATCTCCTCGGCAGCCTGGGCGAAGTCCTTGATGGCCAGCGGGTCTGGCTCAATCTCCGTCTGGGGGAAAATCACTCCAACTTCCAATTCTCACTCCTAGAAATCTCTATATCCTTGAGCAGGCATTCACTTGCTGGGGCTTCGTAGCCAAACAATCGAGGCCAACAGCCCTCCGGCCACCGCCATCGCCACCAATAATGGCTGCCAGATTTCCACCAGCACTATGGCGACGATGAATCCAGTGGCCAATACGGTGGCGATGATGAGCAACAGAATCAGGGTGGTCGCCAATAACGTAATCCTAATCTTTTCCAGGCGGGCGGCAAAGGCCCCGCTGGTGCGGGCGTACTCTCGCACCCCCAGGGCCACCAACCCAATCAGGATGACCGCTATCCAGATGCCTACTTCGCCCAATGCGTCCTTCGCTCGCCCCTATGCCCCGGCCATCAGAGACGGTGCATCTCTGGGATGACTTCTTCGCCCACCAAACTGATATGATCCAGCGCCTCAGCCTGGGACATCTGTGGGTAAAACAACCGGATTATGACGTCGGTGAAGCCCATATCTTTGTATTCCTCGATCTGCTCCAGGCACTCTTCAGGGCTCCCCAGCACAAATGTCTCGTCCATCAAGGTTTCCAGGTCTCCTGTCACCTTCCTGGCCAGCTCGTCGTCGGAGCCGTGGAGGCCCTGCTCGGCGTAAACCTTGTACTTCGTTTCGAACCCGACCCTCGCTTTCCTGATGGCTTCCTCATGGGTCCCAGCACAAAAGAACTCCCTCACGATCACCATGTCCCCGGGCTGCTCGTAGCCGCTCTTTTCCAACGTCTCATGGTACAGGTCTATCTGTTTCCGGATCGTCTCGTTGCCCTGGGCCGGACCAACATAGAGTATGTCTCCGGAACGGCCAACGCGGCGGATAGCCGGGTCACTCATAGCTGCCTGCCAGACCTTGGGTCCGGGCTGCTGGTATGGCCTGGCCGTGGGTTTGGCGCCGGTCACCTGGTAATACTTGCCGTGGTGGGTCACCTCGTCTTCGGTCCATAACCTACGTATGAGTTGCATCGACTCCGTGATGCGGCCGCCTCGTTCCGACATTTTGATGCCGAACGCCTCGCATTCTTCCACGCGGTAGCCAAGGCCGATGCCCAACACGAAACGCCCCTCGGAGATGTGGTCTAGGGTCGCAGCCTGTTCCGCGACTTCAACAGGATTCAACAGGGGTAGCAGCAGGACCGACGTGGCCAGCGTCATGTTGCCAGGTTCAGCGGCCATGCGGGCCAGTACGGTCCACGGCTGGAAGTGCTGGAAAGGGTCGATCAGGAAGTGGTGGCCGAAGCAGTAGGCGTCGAAACCGGCGTCACGGGCGGCTCTGAACTGGGACAAGTGGTTCTGCCACTGCTGTTGATGGTCCACGGTATCCCGCAGTACGACATGTCCAACCTGATAACCGGCCCGCATTGGAGTCCTCCAGTATTTCCGAATCTTTCGAAGTAAGGCCTGACGAGTCGAGCCTTGCAGCCCATTGTCACCCCGAGTGCAGCGAGGGGTATCTTTGTTCCTCGGCTGTGCGGCTCCACTGGCAACGATATTCCTTTCCTTCCACGGAAGGATTGAAATGACAGTGTTTGGGGATGGGCTTGCAACCCAAAGCTAGGTGTCCTCTGTTTACTGGCGGAGGTATTTGACCAAACGGTGGCCTTCCACGTTCTGGTTCACATAGAGGTCGCCGTGGGAATCCACCCAGACGGCGTGGGCCCCATTGCCCCAGCCGGCGTCGAGGGGGCTATCCCAGGTGCCGATAATGTCGCCGTCGATGCTGAGGATGCTCATGAATCCATCAAGTTCAGGGACGTAAAAAACGTTGTCCTTGTCGACGTAGATGTCGCACGGCCGCGCCAGACCGGCCCATTGGTCAAGATACTTGCCGTCGGCGTCGAATATCTGGATACGATTATTCTCCCGGTCGGCCACGAACACTCGGCCGTCGGTGTGCACCCAGACGCCGTGGGGCACGTGGAACTCGCCCGGCCCGGTCTTGCCAGGCTCGCCCCAGGAGAAAAGCAGCTTGCCGTCGGACGTGAACTTATGGACGCGGGCATTACCGTAGCCGTCGGAGATATACAGGTCGCCCGCCGCGTCCAGAGCTATGTCGCTGGGCCGGTTGAAGGGGCCCGCCGCCTGCTTGGCCGGCTCGCTGTAGTCGCCCGACCAGCCGGTGTCCGAGGGCTTGTCCCACTCGCCAAGAGTCATCAATAGATTGCCGTCGGGCCGATACTTAAGCACGACATGGCTGTTCTTGACCGGCATGTAGAGGTTGTCTTCGCCGTCGATGAACATGCCGTGGGCATCGGGCAATTGGCCCTCGCCCCAGGAATTCAGGAAATTGCCGTCGCGGTCTAGGACGATCAGGGGGTGTTCGCCGCGGTTGAAGAGATACACCCGGTCTTGGGAGTCGGTGACGATGGCCGTCTGGCCCAGCACCCACCCTTCCGGGAGCTTCTCCCAGTCTTCCACCTGCTCATAAACGTGGGTGCCTGCACCTACTCGGACCATTTGTATCTCCCCTAATCGAGCGGGAATATCAATGCCCGCCGCCCGTTATTCAGGATATTTGGGTTATGCGTCGGTGGTCAGGGCCGCGATAATCTGCTGGTGCAGTTCCGCCGCCCGTTGGGAAACCAATTCAGCGGTTATTCCGCCCAG
>VFHF01000248.1 GCA_009392095.1 SAR202 cluster bacterium | reverse complement strand
CCAACGGCGCAGGCAAAAGCACGGCCATCAAACTGTTTTTGAGTCTGGTCAAACCGACGTCCGGGTGCGCCGAAGTCCTGGGCGAGCGCCCATTTGAATCCCTGGGCATACGGGCACGCCTGGGGTACATACCCGAGCTCGATCGCCTGCCCACCGCCATCACCACCGCAGAGATTCTGACCCACATGGTCCAAGTGAGCGGTATCCCACCCTCCCAGACCAGCACCCGGGCTGCGGACATACAGCGGCATGTCGGCCTAAAAGAAGAGCGCCACCGGCCCATCGGCCAGTATTCCACCGGGATGAAACAGCGGGTGAAGCTGGCCCAATCGTTAGCCCACTACCCGGTTGTTGTGCTGTTGGACGTGCCATAATTCCCGATTAGAGGTTGAACTAGCCGGAAATGAAAATCACCGAAGTCACCAGTGAAGTATTCGAGTGGGAGCGGCCCGGAATCTGGAATGGCGGTCACTTCTACGGGCCGGGCCGGCTGCATAAAGTAACTGTGCACACCGACGAGGGCATCACCGGCTACGGTTGGAACGGCGGCACCGCAGCCGAGCGACCTCTTAACCTATTCCCAGGTTATGTCGACTACTTCCGGCCTCTGGTAATCGGCCGCGACCCGTTCGAAACACGCTCGCTGTCCGACAACCTAGGCGAGAAACTGATCAAAATACTGGGCATCGGCGGCATCAATACCCAAGTCCTTGCGGCCATCAACATCGCCTGCTGGGACATCAAGGGTAAGGCGCTGGGCCAGTCCATCCACCGGATGCTGGGCGGAGCGCAGGAACGCATCCGCACCTACATCGCCGGCGGTTATTACGCTAGGGGTAAAGGACTGGAGGAACTGCAGGAAGAGGTGCGGTTCAACGTTGAAGAGATGCACGCTTCGGCAGTAAAGATCAAGATAGGCGACCCAAATGTCGGCGTGGCCGGAGACATGCGCCGGGTTGAAGCCGCCCGAAATGCCATCGGAGATGACACTACGTTGATGGTGGACGCCAACTGCGCCTTGAACTTGGAAACGTCCCTTGAATTTTCCCGGCAGTTGCCCGAGTACGATGTCTACTGGTTCGAAGAACCCCTACCCATCCACGACTATGAGGGCCACCAGCAGTTGGCCGAAGCCTCCGGCGTCAAGATCGCCACGGGAGAAAACGGCTACCACCTAGCCCATTTCAAGACGCTGCTGGACCACAAGGGAGCATCGATCTTGAATGTGGACGTCGGCATCGTGCCTGGCTACGACGTGGCAATGGACATAGCCGGCCTGGCCGCGGAACGGGGCGTCTCCATCGCACCTCACGGTTGTCAGGAACTGCAGTTACCCCTGGCGGCATCGATCCCTCACGGAGAGTTCTTGGAAATCTACCCGGTGGCCGTTGACCCTTTGCGGGCGGAGATGTTTCAACCACTATTAAAGCCAGACGATGACGGGTTCGTGACCGTGCCCGACAGACCTGGCATCGGCTACGAATTGAACATGGATCTTCTAAACCGCTACCGGGTCGGGTGAACGATATGACCAGTCAGAATGCGATCACGATCCGGCCAGCCTTGGTAAAAGATGCCAAGCTAGTCCTGCAGTTCATCAAGGGCTTGGCCGAGTATGAAAAGTTGTCGGATGAAGTAGTGGCTACAGAGGCCAATATCCGAGAGTCTCTATTCGGTCCCAACGCCAATGCGGAAGCATTTTTCGCCTATCACGGCACCGATGCCGTTGGCTGCGCAATATTCTGCCAGCACTACTCCACCTATTCGGGACGATCCAGCCTGTACCTAGAAGACATCTTCGTGCTACCCGACTGGAGGAGCCATGGCATTGGCCGAGAGTTGATGGCCTACGGCAGCGGGTTGGCCCAAGAGCGCGGTTACCCCCGAATGGAATGGTCGGTATTGGACTGGAACGAGCCGGCCATCGGGTTCTACGAAAACTTGGGCGCCGAGCGGGTTGAGGGCTGGTACACCTACCGGTTGTCCGGCGAGGCCCTGAAGGGCCTTTATACCCGGGATTAGCGCCTAGGTTCTGGGCAAGACAGTCCATCCCAACCGCTCGTCCTGAGTTCGTCGAATGACTGGCCAGCAAGAGACTTGGTATCCGCAGATTGTAGGCCCTCACCCTAACCCCCTCCCAGGCATGGGAGAGGTAATATCTGCTACCGGGCGCTAGATCCCCTTGAACCACTGGCTGAATTTCTCGGCCAATGCTCTGTCTCCATCCACCGCCAGATGACCGGCAGCCATTGCCTCTGCCGCTGGCATGCGCCCATACATCAGCAGGGCGAAGATGTGAGTGTGGCAGCGGAAGGTGACGTCAGCTGTTCCTTGAGGCGCCTCTTCATAGCGGAATTTGTCTCCCTCCACCACGATATCGGCGGTTACAGCCACCGGACTCTTCACCTCGAACCGGTAGCGCACCGGACCGTCCAACGGCGGTCCCGACCAGAAAGCCCAGCGCAGAGAGCCGGAAGCGAAGGACTCCTGAATCAAGATGACCATGGAGCCCAAACTTGCAGCGGAAAGGCCTGATTTCTCTTCGATGACCGACCGGATGTCCCACTGGTGGAGCACGATCTCCTTGAACCGCAGATCCACGAAGTTTCCGGCGGGCACAATGCTGCCGGGATGGTAACAGGGTTTGACCTGGTCCTCGGGGCTTAGTCCGGTGAGAAGGTTGATCAAGATGTTGTCCTTCTCCAAGTAGGTCTCAAGGAGCTTGTCCCCCAGTCTTTCCTTGGCCTCTATGGACGACTTTGCCAAAGCCGCGGCGCTGATGGAAGGGTGGCCGGTCCCGGCATCGGGGCGGCCTTCCGGCGGAGACGATTCCCCCTGCAAACCACGGGTGACGGTACCGGCGTAGAACTCTGAGTTGCCCACCAGGTGGGCGACCACGTCGCCGACCAGCCACTCGTCACAGGCGCTCTGCCGGCCCCAAGATTCCGAAGGCAGGGCCTTCAGGTACTCCTGAAAAGCCTCAGATTCAGATTTATACAAACTGGCCCGTTCTTCAAACGATTGCATGATCCCTCCAGGTCCATTCCGAGACCGCCGAAAGTATAAGTTTTAAACGACTTCGAAGCAACGAACACAATCTCTCTTTCTCGCTCCTCAACCCGGTATAGACATGGATGCCTACTCGGCTTAAAATTCCGGAGTTCAGGCAAACCGCTTCACCCAAATTACGTAGCTTAAAGACGATAGGCGTTCTTGAAGAGAGAGGTTTCATCATGACTATTTCCGGAACGCCACCGGCCCCTACCGACGTGGTGCACCATATCGGAATCGCTGTAGCCGATTTGGACTCGAGCATCGAATTCTATCGGAGAATATTTGGGCTGGAACCAGGCCCGATCATCGTCCGGGAAGACATCGGTGTACGCGGTTGCTTCGTGCCTATTGGCGCCACGAACTTGGAGCTTCTGCAAGGGCTAGAGCCGAGAAGCGGCATATCGATGCATATAGAAGAAAACGGGGAAGGGCTCCACCATGTCTGCTTTGAGGTGGATGGGATCGAAGAGAAGTTGAAGAACCTTGATGCCCTTGGCATTGACCTACGGGACAGGATCCCTAGGAAAGGGCTGATGGGCGGAGACATCGGATTTCTGAGCCCTTCAGCGGCGCGAGGGGTGCTGATCGAATTGGCCCAGCACGAACATTGATCGGACCTGAAGCCGAAAACATGGCCCCCAAAACACAAGATAGGAGTAAATGATATGTCTGTTGGCGTGATAGTCCCTCTACCGGCGTACACCTTGAACCCGGCTTTCATAGCCAAGAAGGCCGAAGACTTGGGGTTTGAGTCGATCTGGTACCACGAGCACCCGGTATTACCGGTAAAGAGCGAAAGCGCTTTCCCGGCGACCGGAGGAGAGATTCCTTGGACCTACGCACATTTCTCCGAGCCTTACATCTCGCTGGCGATGGCCGCAGCGGTAACGACCAAGATCAAGCTGGCCACCGGCATCACGCTAGTGCCGGAACGCAATCCCTTGATACTCGCCAAAGAGATCTCGGTCCTCGACCTACATAGTGGCGGCCGGTTCATATTTGGGATCGGGGCCGGCTGGAACCGGGAAGAGACGACGATGATGGGCGGCGACTTCGATCACCGGTGGACCCAGACACGGGAGGCTGTGGAGGCATTGAAAGAACTGTGGACAAAAGACGAGGCTGAATACCACGGCCGCTTCTATGACTTTCCCCCGGTCTACAGCTACCCCAAGCCGGTCCAGAAACCCCACCCGCCGATCCTTTTGGGCGGAAACGCCAAGAACGTGCTTCGGAGGGTCGCCACGTACGGAGACGGCTGGTTGCCCAATCGAGCGACTGCCAGTCAGATCGAAGAGAGCAGGAAGATCTTGGATACGTTAGCCGACGAGCGGGACCGAGACCCTGCCTCACTGACGATCTCGGTATTTGGTCAGGCGCCCGATACCACCAGACAGCAGGTGGATGACTTCATGAACGCCGGTGCGCTCCGGGTGTCCGCCTGGGCCCCGCACTGCGAAACCGAAAAAGAGATGGGCGACGAGCTGGAGCGGATGGCCGAGGCGATGGTCCGTTAGGTCTACCTGAAATCCCGAAAGAACGCCCGGACTTCTTCAGCCAATAACTGAGGCTCTTCCAACGCGGCAAAATGGCCGCCGCTGGCCATCTCGGTCCAGCGGCGCACGTGGTAGGAACGTTCGCCCCATTCCCTGGGCGGCTTAGATATCTCCTGGGGGAACATGGCCATGCCGGCAGGAGCGGGTACTTTCTGGTCTTTCTCCATCGTCCACAGGTGCTTCTGGTTCTCGAAATACATGCGGGTGGACGAGCTGATGGTCTGGGTCACCCAGTAGATGGTGACGATGGTCAGCAATTCGTCCTTGGTGTAGCTCTTCTCCACGTCTCCGCCGCAGTCGCTCCAGGTGCGGTATTTCTCCACGATCCACGCTGCCAAGCCAACTGGAGAGTCGTTCAGTCCGTAAGCCAAGGTCTGGGGTTTGGTGCCTTGGATATGGTTGTAGCCGCCCTCGTCTTGAAACCACTTGTCGCGCTGGGTGATAAGCGCCTGCTCGGCGTCGGTGATCGGCTTGGAGCCGGGGCCCAGGTAGGGAGTTGGGCGGGTGATAGAAGTCAGATGGATGCCGTACAAGGTATCCGAGTGGGCAAAGCCCAACCTAGCGGTGACGCCACTGCCAATGTCTCCACCCTGGGCGCCAAACTTGGGATATCCCAGGTTCTGGGACATCAGCTTGTTCCACATCCCGGCCACCCGCTGGATCTCCATGCCCCGGTCCTGGGCGTGGTCGGAGAACCCGAAGCCGGGCAGCGACGGCGCAACAACATCGAAGGAATCGGCTGCGTCTCCGCCGTGGCTTGCGGGGTCGGCCAGCAGAGGGATGATCTTGGTCATCTCAAAGAAACAACTGGGCCACCCGTGGGTGATGATTAGAGGGATCGGGTTCGGGCCCTTACCCTTCTCGTGAATGAAATGGATGTCCAGCCCATCCACCTCCGACTTAAAGTGGTTGAAGGCGTTCAGTTTGGCTTCCTGGGCACGCCAATCGAAGTCCGTCCGCCAGTAATCGACCAGCTCTTTGATATAGGTCAGGTTGCTGCCGTAGTCCCAGCCGGTGTTGGGTATCTCGTCGGGCCAGCGAGTGTCAGCCAGGCGCTGGCGCAGGTCGTCAAGGACACTGTTTTCCACGGCGATGGTGAAGGGTCTGACTTTCATTTCAGGGCGCTCCTTTGCTGGGGAGTTCGTTAATCGTCGATGTTATAAACGCGGGCGGCGGTGTCATAGAACATGGCGGCCCGTTCGGTGGCCGAATAGCCGCTAGACAGGCGTTTAAAAGCATTCCACAGAACGTTGTAGGAGTAAGAGATCTTGTCCACTGGGTAATTGCTCTCGAACATGCAACGGTCCGGCCCAAACTGCTGGATGCAGTGTTCCATGAGCGGGCTCAGCGATTCGGCCAGTTCTTCGGAGCCGATCGGCTTCTCCCGAAGCTCCCAGCCATACGCGAACCGCGTCTGCCCGACGCCACCCAGCTTCAACACGATGTTGGGGCACTTGGCCATCTCTTCGATGCCCTTGCGCCAGGCGGGCAGGACCTCATTATCACGGTTGGCGTAGGGTCCGACTCGTACAAGACCGCCGATGTGGTTCAAGACGATGGGCAGGTCCGGTAGGGCGCGGGCGAAATCGGCCAACTCGGACGCTTGGTGAAAGTAGAGGGAATTTTCCAGGATCAAGCCTATATCGGATAATACCTTGGCGCCGGCCCGGTAGCCGTTGGTACCCAAAGCTCCTTTGATATCGCGGTTGGCCAGTTCCGGACTCTCATCCCAGCCCACCGAATGGCGAACGCCCCGGAACCGGTTGGGACTGGCAGCTTTCATGGCTTCCAAAACGGGGCGCACACCTTCGCCCAGCTTCAGGTCGGCATGGCCGATGATAGCAGCGGCGGCTTTGGTCTGACCGTGTTGTCCGGCGGCGCTGGCGTCGGCGATGGTCTGGACGTATTCAACCTCGCCCACGGGCTTCATCTCATCCGGGCCATCGGCGCGGTACTCGCAACGGACCTCGATGAACACGGTGGAACGCACGTTGTGGCCGCTGTTCACATCTGCTGCGAGATCTGGCAAAAGATACTGTTGGTAGTCAACGGGCTCGGGACGTTGGACCCAAAAATGGTGGTGAGGGTCGCAAATCGGAATCTCCGGCTCCAGCGTTCCTTCAGTGGTCAAAGCCAGCCATTCGTTGCCTGTGGGGGGCATGTGGATCCTCCGGGCTTGAGTCAGCTACACTTATAGCGGCCCAATAATATCACGGGTGGCGGCGTGTATGATGTCTGGAATCATCAGGATAAGGAAAGCTCAAAATGCCTGTGGAGACCGATTTACAGGGCCGCGTAGTCGTGGTCACCGGCGCAGCCAGGGGTATGGGCCGGGCGATGGTCAGGGGGTTCCTGGCAGAGGGCACTAAGGTGGTGGCCATGGACCTGTCCTGGGACCCAACCGGCTTCTCGGGGGACGATGACGACACCTTCCTGAAGGAACTACAGGACCGCCAGGATGATGTCCTGGTCTCCACGGTAGACATCCGCGATTTGCAGGCGGTGGAGGACACCTACCAAGCCACGATAGAGAAATTCGGAACGGTGGATGTGCTGGTCAACAACGCCGGACTGCGCCAGCGGAACTTGTTCCCGCCCACCGGCAAGGTCACCACTCTTGAGACCAAAGACTCGGACTGGGAAAAGATGTTCGGAGTAGGCGTTTTTGGGACTCTGAAAGTCACCCGCAAGTTCATCCAGCCGATGCTGGAACGGCGGAGCGGCAGCATCATCTCAGTTATCAGTGGCGGGGCGATGCACACCGCGGTTGGCGGCGCCTACGTGGCCCAGCGGTCCAGTAGCCGTGAGATGCCCTACCAGTCAGCCAAAGCGGCCACCCTGACCATGATGTTTTACCTGGCCGACGAGGTCCGAGAGAACAATGTTGCGGTAAACATCCTGATTCCTGGGAACGCCCGCACCACCGGATACGACGAGCAGAATGATGCCAGGCGCGCGGCGGGGGATGCCGGCAGAAGTCCGGGCCGTTTCTCCATGACGCCGGATCACATCCTGCCCATAACCCTTTTCTTGGCCGGGCAGGACG
>VFHF01000247.1 GCA_009392095.1 SAR202 cluster bacterium | reverse complement strand
GCAATCAGCTGACAGCCGATGCCATTCTGAGGCGTTCGCCGAGGTATCTCGTTGTTGTGGTACACACACAGAATTGGTGCTGCACGTGCTATTGGTCGCAGACGCCACGTTTGGTTTCGTAGCTAGAGTAGGTTTTCGGCGGGGTTTCAAAAATCCCCTGACCTCTTTTACAAAAGGGGGCTCTTTGAGACGGACTAGTTATAATCTTCGCTGATAGCTAGTTGCTACCTCCGAAACGCCTCTCTGACCTGTTCTTCAAAATCGGTCTCGTAGCGTTGCATGCGGCCTTGGCGGACTTGCTCGTCCAGTGACGGGCGTTGGACCGGGCGAGGGGTGGTGGGGCCGTAGCCGATGATTCCAGATTCTTCCAGAGCGGCCATTTCATTGGCAGTCTTGCCCAGTAGCTCTGACAAAATCAGGGTGTTGTGCTCGCCCATCAAGGGAGCTGCTTTGCTGGGCACTGCCGGGGTTTTAGACAACTTCCAGGGTCGGCCGGCGTAGGGCAGCGGTGGGATGCCAGTTCTGTCGTGGTGAGTGACCACTTCGTAAAAACCACGCTCTCCCAGGTGAGGGTCAAAGAGCAGGTCCTTGCTGTCGAAGACAGCCCCAGCGGCCACGCCTTCTTTCTGCAATGCGTGCATCAGGTCATGGGCGTCCCAGGAACTTGTCACCGGCCCGATCAGAGCGTCCAACTCGCCCCGGTTCTTCCAACGGCTCAGCGAGTCCTTGAACCTGGTGTCGGCGGCCCAGCCGTCCTGCCCCAACACCCGGCAAACAGCTTGCCATTGGCCGTCGGTGGCCACGGCTATGGTGATCCAACGGTCGTCTCCCTGGCACGGATAGCAGCCGTGGGGCGACATGGCGGTGTCCTGATTGCCCATGCGCGGTCCAGATCGTCCGTTAGCCGAGAAATCCATCAAGATTTCAGGGATGGTGGAACTGGTGGCCTGAGTCTGGGAGATGTCGATGAACTGACCTTGGCCGGTGCGCAGACGGTGCATCAACGCGGCCATAACCGCGAAGACGGTATGTTCTCCGGAGGTGTAGTCGGTATAGGGTATCTCGGCCATAACAGGGTTACCGCCGATATAGCCCGTCTGGTAGGCGAGGCCCGCCGCGCCTTCGGTGGCCGGCCCGGTAGCCCCAAAGTTTGCCCACGGGCCGTAGAACCCATATCCAGTGGACGACACCATTATGATGTCCGGCTTAATCTTCTTGAGGTCTTCGTATTCAAGGCCGAAGTTCTTAATCACCCGAGGGGTGAAATTTTCGGAAAAGAGGTCGGTCACCGAGACGAGATCCTTGAGTATTTGAAGTCCTTTGGGTTTGCTGAGATCAAGCGTTACGCCAAGTTTATTGCGGTTCTGTTCGTAGAAGTTGGCGCCTTTGTTCCAGAACTCGCCGGAGACATCGTTCTGGTAGACCGAGTCGCTTCGGTAGCTTTCGAGCCGGTCGGTGGACTCCAAGCGGATGACCTGGGCGCCCATGTCCGCCAGCATCTTCATGGCGAAGGGGATGGCGATGAGCTGACCCATCTCGACGATACGGACGCCTTCCAAGGGACCGGGCATGTTCTAACGGTTCTCCATTAAATGATTTGCAGGGCCCGCATCTGGACAAGTTGCTCGCTACTATGTCCCAGACGTTGGCCGAAGACTTCCTGGTTGTGTTGGCCCAAACTTGGGGCAGCGGCACGGGCTTCCCAAGGTGTTCCACTCATCTCAAAAGGAGCGCCCGGATATTTCAGGGTGCCCAACTCAGGATGGCAGATGTCCACGAAGTAGTTTCTGGCTTCGAATTGAGGGTCGGCCATCACCTCTTCAGGCGACTGGACCACGCCGAAGATGAACCGCTTTTCGTGGGCTGCGTAGAACCGCTCGTACTTGTTCTGCTTGATGAAATACTCGTCCAGGATCCGACCCAATTCCTCAGCATTGACCAGCCTAGCGGATGGGGAGTCGAACTTCTCGTCGGCGAGTTCTGGCAGGTCCAGAAATTCCACCATAGTGTTCCAGTTCAACCCGGCACCGATTCCCGGATTGGGAATCAGGTGGCCATCGGCGCTGGCCCGAAGGCGGCTGAGATCGCCGCTATGGTTCGGCTGGCGGCGGCGGACGGCCCCGCTGTAGGTGAAGTTGTTGACCACATCCCGGAGGCCGGTGGCCACTGCCTCTTGGATGGAGACATCTACCTGTTGCCCCTCTCCCGTTAGGCGTTGGTGGTATGTGGCCATCAGAGTTGCGGCGGCGGCGTCGGTCCCGGCCTTGAACTGGGCTTGGTTGAAAGCGTGCTTCAGCGGTTCCCGGTCGTAGGCCCCGGAGATATACATCAGCCCGCCCATGGCGTATTCAACGATGTCGGCGGCTTTGTAATCCCGGTAGGGCCCAGTCTGACCAAAATTTGATATGGAGGTCATCACCAAGCCGGGGTTGATCTGTTGTAGGGATTCGAAGTCCAGTTCCAGGGAAGCCATGACTCTGGGAGAGAAATTCTCCACCAAGACGTCTGATTTTTTGACCAACGACTTCAGAACCTGGATACCCTTGTCGGTCTTGAGGTTCAGAGTCACGCTCTGCTTGTTGGTATTCAGGTAGGCGAAGACCAGGCTCTTTTCCGGGTCGGCCTCATCGTGGAGGAAGGGGGCCATCCGCCGGGCTGGGTCGCCGCCAGGGCGTTCAATCTTGAGCACTTCAGCGCCGAAATCGGCCAGCAGCTTGGTGCAGTAAGGTCCCGATATGTGATGGGTGAGGTCCAAGACCTTCACCCCTTCCAGGGCGCGTTCAGGCAAGGAAAATCTCCTAATTTATTCCCGCAGGGCCTTCTATTCGGGATAGGTCAGCCGCAGCAGGGTGTGCCGCCGGTTGGTGGTGTGTGGCCGGACCTGCTCCGGCCAGCGGCCCAGTTCCACTGCTTCACCCCATTCGGGTGAGCTAAGGATCTCCGGGCTTTCGATCTCATACATCGCGTGGAAACGCGGCTGGCCCTCCGGCGAGACCTTCTGGGTCTGCCCACCGATCAGGACCTGAAATGCCTGGGCTTCGTACCGGGTTATGGCGCTAACCCCGGCAATCTTGCCCAACTCTGGGCAATGCTCGGTGTTGTAGACCTCATGGAACAGGGCCTCCTTGGCCGGGTCGACGTCCATGCTTGCGATGAAGAGGTACTTCGATTTCAGGGCCATGACCAGCCTCCTAAGTTTTCGAGTTGTTATCCTATTTCGACTAAGGGATTTCGACCCCAACCTGGCCTTCCCCGTTCAGGGGAAGGGATTTGTTCGCTCTCCCACGCATGGGCGAGGGTTAGGGTGGGGGCAAGTCGTAAGTCCAGCCAGTCGCCTAGAACGCCCGGCGGTGAGAGAGCTCCGTTTCCTCGCTGGTTATGAATTCCAGTAGGACAGCTTTGCCTTCTTCTTCGGTTACCTTGCGGGCCCTGGTGAAGGCGGCGCTGATCTGGTTGGGGTCTTCGATGCGCTCCGCGTACCCGCCCATTGCCTTGCCCAGGTCAGCGTAGTTGCCGCCCAGGTCCCGTGTTCCGTAGAGCCCGTGGGAGTCGGCCATCTGCCTGGTCTCAACGGCCATGGTGGAGTTGTTCAACACCACGGTTATGATCGGTATATTGCTGCGGACAGCGGTCTCAAAGTCCAGCCCGACCATGCCGAAAGCGGCGTCGCCCATGAAGTTGACGCACACCTTTTCCGGGGCGGCCAGCTTGGCGCCCATGATCAGCCCCAGGCCAGTGCCCAGGCCGTGGGACTTTCCCCAGCCCAGGTAGGTCCGGGGGCCGTTGGAACGGTAAAAGGGTACGATCTGGTCCCGGGGACTACCCGAGTCGTGTGTCACGATGGCGTCTTCCGGCGGGATGGTGTGCATGAAGTCCCAGATCACCCGATAAGGGGTCATGGGGACCTCTTCCGAAGAGAGTTTGGCCCGCCACTGGGCAAGCCAGCCTTCCCGTTCGGATTGCACCTCTTTGGCAGTGGACTGGTCGTCTTTGCGGGTGTCGCCGACAATCTCCCGGCAGGCTTCGATCATCTGGCGAAGGACCAGCTTTGCGTCGCCGACGATGGGCAGGTCGATGTTGTAGTCCTTGTTGATGTCAGCGGCGTCGTTGGTGGCCTGGATCAGGGTCTTCCCGGACGGTAGGTTCATGACCATGCCGTGCTTGGTGAAACTGGTGCCGATGCCGAAGATTAGGTCTGACCGCCGGATGAAGTGATAAGCGTGTCCCGACATTGAGGTTCCGGTGCTGCCCAGGGCCAGTGCATGGACCTCTGGGAAGGCGCTCTTGCCCAACAAGGTGCTGCAAACAGGCACTTGGAGCAATTCCGCCAACTCCACTAATTCGTCAGTGGCCTTGCCGTAGAGCACCCCCTGACCGGCCATTATCACCGGGAAGTGGGCGGCACATAGGGCCTTGGCGGCGGCTTCGATATCGCCGGGGTTGCCCTGGCTGGCTACCGGCCGGCTGGGAACGTAGTAGAAGGACTCTTCGCTGACATCTTCCAAGGCGATGTCGGCGGGAATCTCAACGGCCATGGGGCCGACTCGGCCTTGGCGCAGTCCGGCAAAGGCCCGGCGCAGCACGTCGGAGGTACGATCGGCGGCATTCACCTGTTCGATGGCCTTGGTGATGTCGTCGTAACCCTTGAGAGAACTGTAATGAGGGTTGATGCCGGCCCTTTCTCTGGGATGACCCAGCGGCAGCAGCAGCACCGGCGTGGAATCGGAGTAGGCGGTAGCGATGCCGGGGTAGGCGTTCTCGGCCCCGGGTCCGTATTGCATGGCGAATACGCCCATGTGATCGCCGTTGCTGACGCGGCTAAGGCCATCGGCGATGCCGACGCCAACCCTTTCCTGGCGACAGACGATGGGTCGGATTCCCCCCAGCGCGGCTGCTTCGATCACCGGTGTTGTGGGGAAGCACGGAAGGTACTCGACACCCTCCCGTTTGAGGATCTCGGTTATGGCTTCAATGGTATTCAATGGGGCCGCCTCCTGAATTCTGTTTTGGCTGGGATTCCGGCTTGAGCCGGAACAGCCAGAGTTTCGGTATCAAATCCGGGACGTCCGCTGGGGGAAATGAGTCTATTCGTCAGCCCGGTTTTTAGCCACGGAGAGTATACCACCGCCCAGGATCCGGGGCATAAGCGGCGAAAGGTGATTTGTTCTCGCCCCCTGCCAAGCTTACCTTGGCAGGGGGCGAGCAGAGCGAAGGGTGGCAGACGAAAAGTGCCGTTCAATCCGGAGAACGGAACCAGCGAATAATGTGGAAGCGATGCCGAGTATTACTCTTGCGGACCCACTACTTCCCTGAGGCGTTGAGGGCTTCTATGCGGTCTGCACTTGGCTTCAGGATCGCATATAGGAAATCGTTGGTTGGAGTGGGCAAGTCCAGCTCCCGGGCCATCCGTACTACAGTGCCGGTCAGTCCCTCAAGTTCCACTGGGCGTCGTTCGGTGAAGTCTTTGGCCATCGAAGCCCGGCCTTGACCGGGGAAGCGGTCCAGCGAGTCCATGGCCCAGGCTAGGGAGTCCGACATGATCGGCGCGCCGCGGGCTCGGCCCACAGCTAGCGTTTCTTCGATGGCACTCCGGATAAGAGCCCTGGTCTCGGGCTGGGTGCGCATCTCTTCATAGACGCAGTTGGCGGCGGCGCAGACAGCGGCGGAACCGGCGATGTAGGCAAATTTCTTCCAGAGCATGCCGGGCATGTTTTCGTGAAGGTTCACGCGCCAGCCGGCTTCCTGAAACCGCTGGAGCAGATTCTCGCCCCGGCGGGTGATGCCGACCTTCATCTCGCCAAAGGCAGCGATACCGGGTCCGGCTTGAGTGATCACGCCCGGTTCCGAGACGCGGCCTTCCATGTAGGCTGAGCCGAACATCACATTGGCTTCTCCGACGGCCTCAGCCAGTATGTCGCCGTTGTCGATGCCGTTCTGCAATGTCAGCACCACGGTTTCCGAGCCGATCAGCGGCGGAAGATGACTGATGGCGTCCGGGTTGTGGTACATCTTCACGGTGAAGAGCACCAGGTCCTGTGGCTCTAGTTCGGAGGTATCGTCGGTGGCCTGACCGGGCACTGTGAACGTCCCGTCCAGTTGGCTTTCCACTATGAGGCCGTTCTTTTTGATGGCCGCCAGATGGGCGCCCCGGGCGACGAAGGTTACATTGTGCCCGGCACGCGCCAAGAGGCCGCCGAAGTAACCTCCGACTGCTCCAGTCCCGATCACAGCCACTTTCATATGCTCATCGGATCCTGTCACCATGGGTCACCAATCTCCATCCCCGAAAAATCAGATCAGACTCGGCCGGGGATTTTCTTAATAAATTTATTTAATCCGGTGATCAATCTCGGGTTTCCACCGGATAACTGAACTCTTCACGCAGGTCCCTTTTTAGGACCTTGCCCATCACATTACGGGGCAGTTCTCCGACGAATACAACTGAGCGGGGGCGTTTGTATCCCGCCAGCTTCTCTCGGCAGAACTTGATTATCTGATCTTCAGTGACCAGGTCTGAGCGGCCCACCACCACTGCCCGTACCTCTTCACCCCATTCCACATCGGGCACGCCGATAACCGCCGCATCGTCCAGCTCTGGATGAGAACGGAGCACCTGTTCCACCTCCTCGGGGGAGATCATCTCTCCGCCCCGCTTGATGAAATCCTTGGCGCGGCCCGACAAGAAGATATAGCCGTCTTGGTCCTGGTATCCCAGGTCTCCCGTGTAGATCCAGCCATTTCGAAGTGTGTCGCGGGTCGCCGATTCCTGCTGCCAGTATCCCGCCATCATTCGAGACCCCCGGGCGACTATTTCGCCGGTCTCACCCACCGCCACCGTCTTCCCGGCTTCATCGACGATTTTTACCTCGACATCATCCAGAGGTTTTCCGATGGACGTGAGCCGCTTGAGTTTGGTCTCGATCTCTTCCGGACTGCCATCCAGCACGTGGTCGTCCGGCGGCAGCATAGTAATGGTTGAAGCCGTCTCAGTCTGACCAAAGGCATTGATGAACCGCGCGCCGGGGAATTTGTCGATGGCCTGGCGGATGACTTCCAAGGGCATGGGAGCGGCGCCGTAGGTGATGACGCTGAGTGATGAAAGGTCGAAGTCGGAGAAATTTGGGTGCTCCATGAGATGCTTCAACATTGTCGGCACCAACATTGCCCGGTTGACCTGGTTTTCGTGGGCCAGACTCAACCATTCCCCCGGCTCAAATTGCCGCATCACCACCAGCGTCCGCCCACCGTAGACTGCGGCCAGGGCGGCTTGGAGTCCGGCGATGTGGTAGAAGGGCACGGTTATCAGGTTGCTTTCTTCTATCTCCGGGTCGGCGGGTTCAACGGTGGCCAACAGATATGACGAGAAGCTGTCATGGGTCAGCATCACGCCCTTGGGCACCCCGGTGGTGCCGGCAGTGAACATGATCACCGTAGTGTCTTCGTCGCCGGCCTCTGGGAAGTGCATCTGGTCCGGGGAGGATTCGGCGAGTAACACTTCATAGTTCTTGTGAGCGCCATCGGCCTCGCCGTCCAGCAAGATGATCTCGTTAGATAGTTGGCTGCCTTCGGGGACCAGGGAAAGGTAACGTTCCCCCAGCA
>VFHF01000246.1 GCA_009392095.1 SAR202 cluster bacterium | reverse complement strand
CTGGATGGCAGAGTGAACAATGCAGGTCCGGCCCCGCAGAGATGCATCACAGGACCGCCCCGATCCGCAACCTGACGGCACATCTCCAACAATTCCGGATATGACCGCGCCGCCACCTCTGAAAAGGCGTTGAATACTAGTCCTCTAACAGATTCTTTTACAAACTGACCGGCTGTTAAAATCTGTACCATCTGCCTGGTGATCCCACCGTCGCTGAACTGTCCCATGTTCAATCTGGAGTACATCTCAGCCGTCTTGTTGGGTATGGCCAGGTCCGGAAAGACCAGTGTGACCGCCAGCGGAGGCAACGGAGATAGGCTGGTTATCTGTTCACCCTTCCCTTGGGCCAAGGCCGTGCCACCCCAGAGAAAGAACGAAATGTCGGACCCCAGGCCCGCTGCGATGGTAGCCAATTCATCGAGGGAAAAACCCAATCCCCACAGAGAGTTCAGACCCAATAACGCAGCGGCTGCATCGCTGCTGCCGCCACCCAATCCCATCGCCACCGGGATGTGCTTCTCAACGGTTACCAGGGCCGCGGGTTCGATATCGCCCGCCTTGGCCAGTTCTACCGCCGCCTTCCAGACCAGGTTCTGTTCCCCTGCCAACTCCGGATATTCGCACTCCACTTTGAGGTCGGCTGCCGGCTCGATGCGCAGCAGGTCTGAAAGGTCGATGGTTTGCATGATGGTCGTGACGTTGTGGAATCCATCATCGCGGCGGCCCAGGATTTCAAAGGTAAGGTTCAGTTTGGCGTAGGCCGGTATTTCCAACTCTACGCCCCTTCCATACCGTCGTCTACAGTTTTAACCCACACCTGATAGATGCTCACCCACTCAGGTATATCTAGCGTCTGGGGCCTTCTGGTGGCATCGATCCCGGCCTCTTCCAATACCCGGCCACCTGCAATAGGCTCGATACCCAGTCCCTGGCTAAGGGAATTTCTTAGCTGCTTTCTCGGGGCGGCGAACCCAGCCCGAACCACGGTGAAGAAGCCCTCTTCACTGGCCACATCGGCCGCTGGGGCCGGCAACACATCCAGGCGCACCACGGCGGATGTTACCTTGGGTGGAGGTCTGAAGGACTTGGGTGACACAGAGCACACCATCTTCACGCGGGCGTAGAACTGGGTGGCCACCGACAATATCCCCATGTCGCCTGGCTGGGCCACCATGTTTTTCGCCACTTCCTGTTGTACCATGACCACCAAAACGTCCGGCTTTGGCTCCGATTCCAACAACCGGCGAATGATCGGGTTTGCGGCATAATAAGGAAGGTTGGCCACAACTTTGTAAGAGGTATCGGGGGCGATAAGTTCGGTCAAATCCACATCCCGAGCGTCGGCCTTGACACAGGTCAAGTTTACTGGAAAGTCCAGGCGTGATGGCAGGGCCTCTGCTAGTTCACCGTCCAACTCTACGGCCACCACCCGATTCACGCGGTTCACCATCCGCTTCGTCAAAACGCCCCGGCCCGGCCCGATCTCGACGATCACGTCGTCCGGAGAAAGGTCTGCCGCGTCCAGAATCCGCCCGGCGATGCGGGTATCGGCGAGAAAGTGTTGGCCGAGGGACTTACGAGCCCTAGTGCGATTACCTGAGGCGCTAGCAGATGACGTCACAGTGTGAAGCGCACCGTGGCAAAGCGAAATATCAGAGGGGTGAAAATAAGTGAGAAATTCAAAAAGACCGCACACCTCCCGTTGTCATAGACCATCGGACATTTCGTGAATGATGACTCAGGCCAGGCACTCCCGCGGCACCCGCAGGGTCCTGCTTACCGTTGCTTCCTTCCGGATCTGGCGGGGTTCACAAGTCTACGTCGCGCAGGACCCAACCCTCTATATCACCAGCCACAATATGGGTCCTCTGGCCTCGCCGAGGGGAGGAATTCGACTCCGCTAGAGCGGATTGCGGATATAGGGCACCGCTGGCTCCCCGTCTAGTACGGCCTCAGTACCATGTTAGGATTGGTAGCGAGGATGAGTCAAGGGGTAAGTCCATGTTGGCCCTCTGCTAATATTAGACTGGCACCAATTTTCTTTGATTCCCCCAGACATTATGCAGATACGTAAAGCAGTCATACCCGCCGCAGGGATGGGCACTCGGTTCCTGCCGGTGACCATGTCCGTCCCCAAAGAGTTGCTGCCAATCATCGATCGGCCACTGCTACAATACGTCATTGCAGAGGCGGTAGAAGCCGGGGTTGAAGAGATAATCATCGTCACATCCCCTGGCAAGGAATTGATCAGCGAATATTTCCAGCCTCGCCCAGCATTAGAGAAACACTTGGCAGCCGCCGGGGAAGACCAATTGCTGGCGAAAGTGACGGCGGCGGCCAATCTAACCAAAGTCAACTTTGTTCTGCAGCATGAGGCTTTGGGACTTGGGCACGCCGTGCTTATGGCTAAGGACGCCGTAGGCGACGAGCCATTCGTAGTCATCCTGCCAGACGATGTCATCGCCCACTCACCCGGCGCCATCAGCCAGATGGTCCAGGTCTCAGAGCAGATGGATGCCGGGGTGATCGCGGTGGAAGTTGTGCCCTGGGAAGTTGTCCATAATTATGGCGTGGTGGCCGCGGAACAAGTTGCTGAACGGGTCCACAAGATTGACGGTCTCATCGAAAAGCCTCCTCGAGAGGCAGCCCCTTCCAACCTTACAATCGTTGGGAGATACATACTTCCGCCTCAGATATTCGGGTACCTCGAGAACACGCAGCCTGGGGCCAAGGGCGAGATCCAATTGACCGATGGAATTTTAGACTTGCTGCAAACCCACGACATGTACGCCTACGAATTCTCAGGAGTGCGGTTTGACGGAGGCACTCCCATGGGGCTCCTGCGGGCGTCATTGGCCTTTGCATTGGATCGGGAAGACACCTCGGAAGAGGCTCTTTCGATATTGCGCGAGTTTCAAGATCGGATTGACCCGTTAACTTAGCTTCAATATTCAGGAGGGCGCCCATTGGCTACTGGCAAACAGGAACACCTGGAAACGGTCCGAAGCATCAAGAGCGAATTGATAACGATGCTGGAAGGCATGGATTACTGCCTAGACTGGAAATTAGACGAATCTGAATGGTCGGCGCGCGAATTGGTCTATCACATCTTAGAGACGCCGCCCGGCGGAGCGCAGAACCTAATTAATGGAATACTTGCGGGAGAAGTCGATGAGTACGAGATCTGGAGTGATCTTACGAACATTACACCGGAGCGGTCCGTCTACGATCTCCCTCAGATCAACGCCGACATCGAGGGATTCTTCCAAAGCCTGGACGCGTCTATCTCAGGCATGGCCGATGAAGACCTCGAAGGGAAGAAGGTGATGATGCACCAACGGACCCGGGCTGTGGCCGAAGAACGGACCCTCAACGCTATCCTAGAGCGGACACTCAACGGTCACATCCGAGACCATCTAACGCAGATACAGGCGATACGTGACGCTCTGGCAATCTAGATGGGCCAACAAAAAGGAACGAACTAGCCTGTTCCCACTTCTAGGATAGACAAGAACGCTTCCTGAGGGATCTCAACCGATCCCACCATCTTTCGGCGCTTCTTGCCCTCCTTTTGCTTCTCAAGCAGCTTGCGTTTACGCGTGATATCGCCACCATAGCATTTGGCCAGCACGTCTTTACGCATGGCCCGCACCGTCTCTCTGGCAATGATGCGATTGCCGATGGACGCCTGGATGGGGACTTCAAACATCTGGCGTGGGATTGTGGACCGCAGCTTATCTACGATCTTCCGTCCTTGGACCACTGCGGCATCACGGTGCAGAATCATCGACAAGGCTTCCACCGAGTGATGGTTCACCAATATTTCGACCTTCACCAACGGCGCGGCCTGGTATCCGGTAAAGCTGTAGTCCAACGAAGCGTACCCTTGCGTTTTCGACTTGAGCTGGTTGTAGAAATCGGCCAGCAATTCAACTAGGGGAATGGTGTATTCCATCACCACCCGAGACTCGTCCCCAGGTTCGTTGTTGCCATCGCGCCGGGTGCCGCCACCTTGCATGTATTCCATGCGCTTAAATTCTGACCGGCGGGAGTGCATCAACTCCATCAGCGCACCAACATGTCGGTTGGGCGCCACGATGGTCAGGTCCAGCATCGGCTCTCGTATCTCTGAAAACTCGCTGGGGTCAGGCAATTTCGCGGGGCTATCCACTATGATGGTGTCGCCGTTGGTCAGCACGACTTGATAAGCAACGCTGGGGGCCGTGACGATCAGGTCTAGGTCGTACTCCCGTTCTAAGCGTTCCTGCACGATCTCCAAGTGCATCAGACCCAGGAAACCGCAGCGAAACCCGAAGCCGAGCGCGGTGCTGCTCTCGGGCTCCATCTCCAATGACGCGTCGTTAAGTTGCAGCTTTTCCAGAGCGTTGCGGAGATTGTTGTATTCCTCGCCGTCGGATGGGTAAAGGCCCGCGAAGACCATTGATTTAAGCGGAAAGTATCCAGATAACGCTTCTGTTGCCGGAGATTGGTCTACCGTCAGGGTATCGCCGACGCTACAGTCCCGGACCTCTTTGAACCCTGTGGCTATGTAACCAACCTGGCCTGTTCCCAAGGAATCCGTAGGCGTGGGGCCCGGCGCAAAAACACCCACCTCAACGATCTCCGCCACACGGCCGGAAGACATGACTTTTATCCGGTCTCTCTTTGAGATGCTCCCGTCCTTGACCCTTACATAGGCTATGATGCCTTTATACGAGTTATATTCCGAGTCGAAAACCAAGCTCCGAGGAGAACCGTTTACATCGCCTTTGGGCGCCGGTATCCGATCGATCACAGCGTCTAATATTTCTTTGGCTCCGGTGCCCTCTTTGGCCGAGACATAAAGAATCTCGTCGTGTCTAAATCCGAAGGCTTGTTCAATCTCGCCAGCGACCCGTTCCGGTTCGGCTTGGGGGAGATCTACCTTGTTCAGGACCGGAATCAGTTCAAGGTCATATTCCATGGCCAACAGTGTGTTGGCGATGGTCTGAGCTTCGATGCCCTGACTGGCGTCAACCACCAACAGCGCACCTTCGCAGGCGGCCAATGCACGGGACACTTCATAACTGAAGTCTACGTGGCCCGGCGTGTCGATAAGGTTGAATTGGTATATCTGGCCATCAGGGGCGGTGTGCGACATCGTCACCGCCTTTCCTTTGATGGTTATGCCTCTTTCCCTCTCTAGATCCATCTGGTCCAGGAACTGGGCTTTCATCTCGCCCGGACGTACGGTGCCCGTGATTTCCAGAAATCGGTCGGCTAAGGTCGACTTCCCGTGATCGATGTGGGCAATTATGCAAAAGTTTCTTATTAGGCTCGGATTCATATTAAATCAATGGTATCACGGTCAATTTTCGCCTACAACGAAGTTTCCTCGTACCTAAGGTCATCAAAGCCCAACGGCTGCGCAAAAAAGAGGCCGCATCAGAGCGGCCTCTTTCATTCGACCTGCGTAGAGAATCGGGTCGGTAGCTACGGGGTTCCATACCCGGTGGACAAGATGCATGCCGAGTAGTGATTTGTCTCCACTTCGCGTAACTCCGGCAATATTTGCGAACACGTGTCATTGGCTACAGGGCAGCGTGGGTGGAAAACGCAACCGCTGGGTGGATTCAATGGGCTGGGCACTTCTCCAGTTAGTAAGACCCGCTCCCTCTGAGCGTCCAGCACAGGATCAGGAATCGGTACCGCAGAAAGCAGGGCCTTGGTGTAGGGATGGATCGGGTTACGGTAAATCTCGTTCCTCTCGGCCATCTCCACCATGTGACCTAGATACATGACCCCGACACGGTCGCTGATGTGGCGGACCACAGACAGGTCATGGGCGATGAACAGATAGGTCAGATTGAATTGCTCTTGAAGGTCTTCCAACAGGTTGATAATCTGTGCCTGAATCGAGACATCGAGAGCAGAGACTGGTTCGTCGGCGACGATGAACTTGGGGCTCACTGAAAGTGCCCGGGCAACGCCGATACGTTGGCGTTGTCCGCCGCTGAACTCATGGGGGAAACGGTCAGCCATGTATGGGTTGAGGCCCACGTTTGTCAGAAGGTCAGCGACTTTGTCCCGGTATTCCGTTTTGTTTGCAACCAGACCGTGGACGATCAGCGGTTCGCCAATGATATTTCCGGCTGTCATGCGGGGATTCAGCGAGCTGTAGGGATCTTGGAAGATCACCTGCATCTCACGCCGCATACCTCGCATTGTTTTGGTGTTCATTGACGTTAGGTCTTGGCCGTCGAAGATGACCTGACCGGCCGTGGGCTTGTACAACTGAAGGATGCACCGGCCAGTGGTGGTCTTGCCGCAACCGCTCTCACCAACCAGGCCCAGCGTTTCGCCCCGTTTGACCGTGAAGCTGACGTCATCAACGGCCTTCACATATCCCACTGGTTTTCGGGACAGGAATCCAGAGCCTACAGGGAAGTACATCTTGAGGTTTTTCACCTCAAGGATGATATCTTCGCTCTGCGTTGCGGCGCTGGAGGCCGCGGCTTCGGGCATCGTAGTCATATCAAGTCCTATTTTCCTATGGAGGGTTTACTCCGGCCAGAGTTATTCCGCCACCGGAGAGTTTAGAAAGTCAATCTCAGTCGCGCCTAGTTCATCGGCGCGGAAGCATGCAGAAAGATGGCCGTCGCTTGTCTCAACGAGTTCAGGCGTGTCGGTGGCGCACTTATCAATGGCCCAGCGGCACCGCTCTCTAAAAGCACAACCGGGGGGTAGGTTGATAAGGTCTGGCGGTTGGCCTTCAATGGGATCGAGTTTCGCCCGCCGGGGCAGGTCCAACCTCGGGACTGACCGGAGCAGACCCACGGTATAAGGGTGCCGGGGGTTTGAGTAGATCTCACGCGCTTCTCCGCGTTCAATCACCTTCCCGGCATACATGATGTTCACGCGGTCTGCGTAGCGCGCCACCACTCCAAGGTTGTGGGTGATCACTATCAAAGCCACGCCAAGTTCGGTGGTCAAGGACTTCATCAGATCCAATATCTGGGCCTGAATTGTGACGTCTAGAGCGGTGGTCGGCTCGTCAGCTATGATCAGCCTAGGGTTACAACTCAGGGCCATGGCGATCATAACGCGCTGACGCATACCGCCGCTGAACTGGTGGGGGTACTGTTTGATACGGAGTTCCGGGTCAGGTATCCCCACGCGGGTTAGGAGGTTCACGCTCTCCCGCTGTGATTCCAATTTCGACATACCCATGTGCAGTTGGAGGGTTTCAGTGATTTGCCGTTCCACGGTCAGCACCGGGTTTAATGAGGTCATAGGTTCTTGGAAGACCATGGCAATCTTGGCGCCGCGGACCTCCCGCATGCCTTCCATGTCTATCTTGAGGATGTCCTCGCCGTCCAGCAAGATTTCGCCATCAATGATCTTTCCGGGTGGGTCAGGAATCAAGCGCATCACGGAGAGTGCACTCACACTTTTTCCGCAACCGCTCTCTCCAACCAGGCCCAGAGTTTCGCCCTCATTCAACTCGTAAGACACGCCATCGACGGCTTTTACGACGCCTTCCATAGTGAAAAAGTGAGTCTTTAGGTTTTTAACTTCTAGCAGTGTAGCCAATCGGTCTCCTCTGGTCTCGCATACTTATTTCGGTACGCTACTTCAGATACGTTACAGGGTCGATTACAGACGTAGTGCCAGTGATTTTCTCTGGTGTCCCGGGTTCAAAACCGGTCGATATGGGCCTTTTCTGCCAACCCGTCCTTTTGGTGGGGAAGCCGGGACTCGAACCCGGACGCCTTTCAGCACATGATCCTAAATCATGCTCGTCTACCAGTTCCGACACTTCC
>VFHF01000245.1 GCA_009392095.1 SAR202 cluster bacterium | reverse complement strand
GGGGGGACCTGACCATGGCCCTTCGCCAGCATTCATTGGAGGCCCGCCTCGCTGAATGGGAGAACAACCGGAACGGCGCCTAAATTAGTACCAGCGTGCGAAATTGACATTGACATAGCTCTGGGCCGAATCTACGGTTCTCCCGACCCGTTCGGCCTGCCTTAAAAGCGAACCGTCCAGCGAATCATCCCAGGGAGCAGAAAAATGCTTTCAAATCCTAATCCCACAGCATCTCCAGAGGTCCTCGAGGAGTTTTACCGCGAGCTGGAAGGCTTCAGTCTGGCACCTCTGTGGCAGGTGCAGGAGACTGCTCTGGTCGATGAGCCGACCAGCAAGGCGTCGCCTTACATCTGGCGCTGGAAGGATCTGGAGCCCCGAGCGCTGCGCGCCGGTGAACTGATCGGGACCGCAGACGCCGAACGCCGGGTGTTGATGTTGCTTAATCCCAGCATCAAAGACCGGATCGCAACCACCAACAGCCTGTTTTCAGGGCTGCAGATCGTCATGCCAGGCGAGGCGGCCAGGGCCCACCGGCACACCCCTTCCGCGCTGCGCTTCATCATCAATAGCGACAGCGGTTACACCACCGTCAACGGGGACCGGATCCCGATGTCTCCCGGCGACCTGATTCTGACCCCCAACTGGACCTGGCACGACCACGGCAATGAATCGAGCGACCCAATCATCTGGTTGGACGGCCTGGATATACCTTTGGTGCACCTGCTGGAAGCTGTTTTCTTCGAGCCATATCCCGAGGATGTGCAGCCGGTGACCGAGCCCATCGATTCCGCCACAGCCAAATATGGCGTGGGAACTCTGCGCCCCGTTTGGGAAGATGCGTCCAAAGAAAGCTATTCGCCGCTGATGCGCTACCCCTGGGAACAGACCTGGGCCGCGCTGCAACGGTTGGCCCCAACCGTCGACGGAAGCCCCTTCGACGGCGTGATCATGGAGTACACCAATCCCAATACTGGTGGGCCGGTGATGCCCACCATCGCCTGCCATGTGCAGTTGCTCCGACCCAGTGAGCGGACTAAGGCCCACCGTCACACCAACGGAACCATTTATCACGTTGTGCAGGGGGAAGGCCATTCAGTCGTCCACGGCCAGAAGATGGAATGGGAACCCAAAGACGTTTTCTGCGTGCCCGGCTGGACCTACCACGAGCACGTGAACGCGTCGGTCACAGAACCCGCAGTCCTATTCAGCTTCACCGACACGCCGGTACTGAAGTCCTTGAGTCTGCTCCGTGAGCAGGCCCACCCAGAAAACCACCAGTAACCTAATCAATGTCTAGTCCGCCTTTTATTAATCCGGAGCCGATCAAATGCCCGAGATGAAAATCAGCTTTCTTGGTACGGGTTCCGGCACCTCCATCAACCTTGCCCGTACCGCCATGGTCTATGACTGCGACGACGGCACTAGGCTGCTGATCGACACCAGTTCCGGGAATAGTGAAGAGATGTAATGAAATCGATCTGGTTAAGAGGCATTACGAATGAACAGTGGCCCAACCCATTCCAGAGACCAACTTGACCGCAATCAGCTGAGTCTTGGCTTGTTTGGACTAAATTGTTCAGGCGGACTTGCCGTCACCACCGTGCCCGAACGCTGGGACGCCAGTTGGGAGAACAACCAGAAAGCCGCCGTCATGGCCGACGAGGCCGGTCTCGATTTCATGCTGCCCCTTGGTCGTTGGAAGGGCTACGGCGGCATCACCGACCACAACGCGTCGAACTTCGAAACGCTGACCTGGGCGTCTGGGATATTGGCCAGCACCCGCAATATAATGGCCTTCGGGACTACTCACGTCTCGCTCTTCAATCCAGTGGTCGCCGCTAAACAGATGGTAACGGCCGATCACATAGGCCAAGGCCGGTTCGGTCTCAATATCGTCTGCGGTTGGAACAGTGACGAGTTCGACATGCTCGGCGTCGACCTCGCCCAACATGATGACCGCTACGACCAAGGACAAGAATGGATCGATGTCGTTACCCAAGCGTGGTCCTGCGACGGGCCATTTGATTACGACGGCAAGTTCTACCAGGTGCACAAGACCGAGATTTATCCCAAGCCTTATGGCGGCGGACGCCCGACCCTCGTGTGCGCCGGTAACTCGCCCCGCGGGAGGCAATTTGCCGCGCGGAACGCCGATATGATGTTCACCAACCTGCGCGGAGACATCGAAGGAGCGCGGCAGAACGTAAAGGACCTACGGGAGATTTCTGCAGGGTACAAACGGGATATCGGCGTCTTCTCTAACGTCTCCGTGGTCTGCCGGCCCTCCAAGAAGGAAGCAGAAGAATATTTTCACTACTACGCCGTCGAGAATGCAGACCTTGATGCAGTGGAAAATCTGATCGAGGGCCGGGGTCTCAAGAAACCGGGCGTTTCGGAAGAATTTTTAAAGGGCGCGCGAGTCCGCGCGGCCGCCGGAAATGGCGCCTTGCCGATCGTCGGAAACCCCGACGAAGTCGTCGCGACGATGAAACGTCTGTCTGATTACGGCATCTCAGCGCTGGCCATGGGCTTCACGAATTACCTCGACCATTTCCCCTATTTTCGGGATGAGGTGCTGCCCCGGCTCGTATCCGAAGGACTACGCATAGAATAGTTAGATACCCTCAAGGCCCGACAACAATCTAGTAGAGGTATCCAATGAAATTCCTGGCCATGACTCTCATCCCTTACGCTCCGGACCCAGTGACCGGGATCCAGCCGTCAACCACGGACCGGTTGCGCTCGGTGGTGGACATCGCGGTCTTATCCGAAGAGCTGGGATTCGACGGGTACGGTGTTGGGGAGCGGCATGAGCGGCCATTCCTGTCTTCGTCCCCACCGGTCATCTTGAGCCACATCGCCGCCCGGACATCGACCGTCAGGCTATATACAACCGTGACAACATTGAGTCTGTTGGACCCGGTGCGGGCATTCGAGGACTATTCGACCCTCGACCACCTGAGCGGCGGCCGCCTCGACCTCATGATCGGCAAGGGCAACGGTGCAGCTCAAGCTCAGCTATTCCACGTTACGACTGAAGACCAGTGGGAGCGCAACCGGGAGGGCTACGAACTTTTTAGGCGGTTGTGGCGCGAGGACAAGGTAACCTGGTCCGGGCAGTTCCGGCCTTCTTTGGACGAAGCAGAGACTTGGCCGCGCCCGTTGCAACAGCCAGTCCGCGTCTGGCACGGCAGCGCCACCAGCGAGGCTTCGGTGGAACTGGCTGCCAAGTGGGGAGACCCCCTATTCTCAGCCAACGTAACCAATCCGATAGAACCGTATGCCGCGCTCGTGAAGCACTACCGGGAACGCTGGGTGCATCATGGCCGCGACCCTAAAGACGCACTGGTCGGCGCAGGTTCGGCCGGATATTACTGCGCCAAAGATTCTCAGGACGCCATCGACACATACCGCCCAGTGTTCGAGGCCCGGAAGGCAGCGTTTCTGAGGCAGGGTATGCCGCTGGTATTTGACTCTGTAGAGGACGCGATCGAGCGGAGTTCAGCTCTTATCGGCAGCCCGCAGCAGATCGTCGATAAGGTAATGCGTTATCACGAGCAGATGGGCCATGAGGTGCTTAGTATCAATGCCGATGGCGCCGGCTTGACTCCGTCACAGCACCGGGAAACGTTAGAGTTATTCCAAAGTGATGTCGCCCCCGCGCTGCGCAAGACGATACCAAGCCGGTCGTTGGCGCAATAATACGGGATTGAATCGTCCTACTTGGATATGCATCAAATGTGCAGCGTCTGCACCAAATATCGACAGCGATATATGGGGTTCCCGATCGAACTAGACGAAGGGTTCGCGATGGCCCACGGCTGCCTCGCCTATTGGTATCAGCAACGGGCCCGTCTGGAAGACGCCAAAAAGACCGTGATTCAACCGCTGGCGCTGACTCCCGGGGGCACCCGTAGGGAACGGCAGCAGATCGAAGCAATCGGTCACTGGATAAGTGGAAGAGGCCGGAACTCCATCGCCCTTATAAAAGAGCGTATCTCCGAATTTCCTCGGGATGGCTTACTGCTGCGGAAACGGGACTACCCCGCCGGCTCCGATTGCTCAGATTGGGCTGCAGATAAGATGGCTATTTAGGGCGATGGAAGTACCGTCATTTTGCCTGACCTGACCAGAATACCGGCGTTCGACGTCCTCAAAAACGGAGACTTCCGCACACTCTGGACCGTCAAGGTGGTAAATGAAGTCTCCCGCCGAATAGAACTGTTGACGCTGGGCTACCTTGTCCTCCGGATGACCGACTCTCCGTTCCAAGTAGGTCTGATCGCGGTCTTCCTGAATCTTCCGAGGCCCTTCTTTTCCCTCTTTGCCGGGTTGGTTGCAGACCGGCTGGACCGGCGCCGAGTATTGATCGGCGTCCACGCCATCTACTCTGTGATTTCAACCGTCCTTTTGTTGCTGATCGTCATGGGCGCCGTCGAACCTTGGCATGTCTTCATTGCCGTATTTCTCCAGGGCTCAGCAAAGGCGCTGGACGACCCTTCCCGGCGCACCGCCATTTTTGACTTGGCCGGCCGGGAACGTTTGGCCAGTGCCATGTCCCTTGAAACGATCAACAATAATAGTGGGAAGATTGCAGGACCGCTGATCGGCGGCGTGCTGATCGCCTCCACCGGATTTGTTGGTTCTTACGC